>NZ_JBNNVR010000010.1:0-89729 GCF_050280645.1 Pseudomonas sp. NPDC089554 | reverse complement strand
CATCGTCAAGGACCTTAAGGCCGCCCACGACAGCGCCCTGGGCAAGGTCGAGGGCGGTTCGGCGAAGGTCGACGAAACCCGCCAGAAGCTGCTCGGCGTAGGCCATGCACTCGTCGAGGGTCTGCTGGAAGTCGATGGCCGGCTCTTTGTAGTAATTCACCAGCTGGAAGTTGTGGTAGTCCAGCAGCTCGCCGAGCTTGGCGGCGAAACGCTCGCGGTGGAACAGGTCGCCCACGCGCAGGCCGCGGCGCGCGACCTTGTCTTCGTAGGCGGGGCCGATGCCACGGCCGGTGGTGCCGATCTTGGCTTCGCCACGGGCCTTTTCACGGGCCTGGTCCAGGGCCACGTGGTAGGCGAGGATCAGCGGCGCGGCCGGGCTGATGCGCAAGCGCTCGCGCACCGGTACGCCCTTCTCTTCCAGCTTGGTGATTTCGCGCATCAAGGCGTCCGGTGCAACGACCACGCCGTTGCCGATCAGGCACTGTACGCCTTCACGCAGGATGCCCGATGGAATCAGGTGCAGAACGGTCTTCTCACCGTTGATCACCAAGGTGTGACCTGCGTTGTGGCCACCCTGGTAACGCACTACGGCGGCAGCATGTTCGGTCAGCAGATCGACGATCTTGCCCTTGCCCTCATCACCCCACTGGGTGCCCAGGACGACGACATTCTTACCCATAACACTTGTCCTCATTCACGCAAACTTGGTTGCCGGCCATACGCCGACGAGAAAATCTCATTGGGTCAGCGGCAGAACCTGCCAGCGCCCGTCCTGCTGAATCAATTGACGATCACAATCCGCCTCGCGGGCAGCACTCAGCGGCTGGCCAGGCAGAGCCTGGACCACACGCTGGCCCTCGTTGCGCAACTGGCAGACCAGCTGCCACAGGGCTGCATCGCTGCTGTCGGGCGTCCAGATCCCGCCAGCGGGCAACACAACCTCCGCTCGCCCCAGTGTGACCAGGGTCTTCAAATCCGTGGAGAAACCGGTAGCCGGGCGCGCCCGGCCAAAGTCGGCACCGATGTCATCGTAGCGACCGCCCTGGGCGATCGACTGGCCGACGCCTGGCACGAACACGGCGAACACCACACCGGTGTGGTAGTGGTAGCCACGCAGTTCGCCCAGGTCGAAATACAGCGGCAG
Organism: Pseudomonas sp. NPDC089554; assembly: GCF_050280645.1. Classification (NCBI taxonomy): domain Bacteria; kingdom Pseudomonadati; phylum Pseudomonadota; class Gammaproteobacteria; order Pseudomonadales; family Pseudomonadaceae; genus Pseudomonas; species Pseudomonas sp. NPDC089554. The sequence continues at coordinate 88,585 of NZ_JBNNVR010000010.1, read as the reverse complement.
GTCCGGGTAGCGCGCCGCCAGGCGATCGGCGATCGCCAGCAGGTCGTCCAGTGCCGCCAGCACGCTAGCCGGTGCACGACCCAGGCGTACGCGGGCTTCGTTCAGCACTTCGCGACCACCGCACAGCTCGACCAGGGCACGCAGCATGTTGCCCAGGTCCTTCGGCAAGTCGGCGGTCAGCGCCTGGACTTCATCGCTGGCCTTGCGCTGCAAGGCATCGAACAGCTGCTGCTCGACGTCGCCGGAAAGCCCGGCGGCGCGCGCCAGGCCGCGGTAGATACCGACATGGCCGAGGTCCATGTGCACATCTGCAACGTCGGTCAGTTGCAGGGTGGCGAGCATCAGGCTGATGACTTCGACATCGCTGGTGGGGCTGGCATCGCCATACAGCTCGGCACCCAACTGAATCGGGCTGCGCGAGTTGGACAAGGCACGCGGCTGGGCATGCAACACGCTACCGGCATAGCACAGGCGGCTCGGGCCTTCGCGGCGCAGGGTGTGGGCGTCGATGCGCGCCACCTGCGGGGTGAAGTCGGCACGGAAGCCCATCAGGCGGCCAGACTGCGGGTCGACGACCTTGAAGGTGCGCTGGTCCAGGTCCTGGCCCGCGCCGGTCAGCAACGATTCCAGGTACTCGATATGCGGGGTGACGACCAGTTCGTAACCCCAACTCTGGAACAGGTCCAACACCTGGCGCCGCGCGATCTCGATACGCGCCGCTTCAGGTGGCAGTACTTCCTCGATGCCATCTGGCAGAAGCCAGCGGTCTACCGTTGCCATTAAGCCTTTTCCCCTCTGGTCCGGGCGGCCTGCCTGGGGCGAGCCGTCTGTGAAGCAGGCATTGGCACACAACAACAGGCAGCACTCATCCCAGCGCCACCGCCGTGCCAACACCCTCGAATTACGTTGCGCTGCGGTTCTGGTATACGAATCAACCTTGCAGACGCAAAAAAGCCGGGAATTTCCCGGCTGACTCATCATACACCCGTTTTCGTTCGGGATGCACCCCGCCGGACACTTTAGCTGCCCGGCGAGGGTATTTCCTGTTACGGCCTGCTCTTGTCGAGGAAGCGGAAGAACTCGTTCTTCGGATCCAGGACCAGCACGTCGCTCTTGCTGGCGAAGCTTTCGCGGTACGCCTGCAGGCTGCGGTAGAACGTGAAGAAGTCAGCATCCATACCGTAGGCCTTGGCGTAGATGGAGGCTGCCTCGGCATCACCATCACCGCGGGTTTCCTCAGCTTCGCGATAGGCTTCGGCCAGCAGTACACGGCGCTGGCGGTCGGCATCGGCACGGATACCTTCGGCAAGCTCGTTACCCTTGGCGCGGTGCTCGCGGGCCTCACGCTCACGCTCGGTGCTCATACGGTCGAACACGCTGCGGTTGACTTCCTTCGGCAGGTCGATGGCCTTGACGCGTACGTCGATGACTTCGATACCCAGCTCGGCAGTCGCCATGCGGTTCAGCGATGCAGTGATGTCCGCCATCAGCGCGTCACGCTCGCCGGAAACCACTTCGTGCAGGGTGCGTTTACCGAACTGGTCACGCAGGCCGCTTTCCAGACGACGGGACAGACGCTCGTCGGCGATCTGCTTCATACCCGAGGTTGCGGTATAGAAGCGCTCGGCGTCCTTCACTCGCCACTTGGCGTAGGCATCGACCATCACCGCTTTCTTCTCGAGGGTCAGGAAGCGCTGGGTCGGGGCGTCCAAGGTCATCAGGCGGGCGTCGAACTTGCGCACCTGGTTGACGTAGGGAACCTTCACATGCAGGCCTGGCTGGACATCCGCCTGGACCACACGGCCGAATTGCAGCAACACCGCACGTTCGGTCTGGGCAACGATGTAGAAGCAGTTGAAGGCCACGACGGCCAGCACCACAGCGGCGATCAGGGCGATCAGCGATTTATTGCTCATCAGCGGCTCTCCCTAGAACGCAGCGGCTGTTGTTGCGGTTGCAGGTCCTGGACCGCACGAGCGGCGGCGTCGTTGACCGACGGCGACACGCTGCTGCCCGAGGCTGCGGTATTGCGGCTGCCTTCGACCATCTTGTCCAGTGGCAGGTAGAGCAGGTTGTTCTGCCCATCCTTGGTGGCCACCATGACCTTGCTGGTATTGCTGTAGACCTCCTGCATGGTCTCCAGGTACAGGCGCTGACGGGTGACGTCAGGTGCCTTGCGGTACTCGGCAACCAGCTTGGTGAAGCGGTCGGCTTCACCCTTGGCGCGGGCGATCACTTCATCGCGGTAGCCGTTGGCATCCTCGATGATACGCTGCGCCTGACCACGGGCTTCTGGCACCACGCCATTGGCGTAGGACTCGGCCTGGTTGCGCGCACGCTGCTCGTCTTCACGGGCACGGATCACGTCGTCGAAGGCTTCCTGCACTTCACGCGGGGCTGCCGCGCTCTGTACGTTCACCTGGGTAACGGTGATACCGGTACGGTAGGTGTCGAGGAAGCGTTGCAGGCGCTCGCGGATATCCACGGCCATCTGCTCACGGCCTTCGGTCAGCACCTGGTCCATGGAGGTGGAGCCCACGACGTGGCGCAGGGCGCTGTCGGTGGCGTGCTGCAGGCTGACTTCCGGCTGGTCGACGTTGAGCACGAAGTCCTGCAGGTTGCTGATCCTGTACTGCACGGTCAGCGGCACCTCGACGATGTTCTCGTCCTCGGTGAGCATCTGGCCCTGCTTGGTGTACGCACGCTCACGCGTGACGTTTTCCATGTACTTGCGGTCGATCGGCGGGAAGTAGATGTTCAGGCCCGGGCCGACGGTCTCGTAGTACTTGCCGAAGCGCAGCACCACGGCTTGCTCCTGCTCGTCCACCACGTACACGGCGCTGTACAGCCAGATAGCCGCGAGAACTGCCAGGCCGATGCCCAGCAGGCCGAAGCCAGCCCCCTTGCCGATGTTGCGGTCACCACCGCCACCACCGCGTTTCTTGCCACTGCCGAACATGCCGTTCAGGCTGTCCTGCAGCTTGCGGAAGGCCTCGTCGAGATCCGGTGGCCCTTTCTTGTCGCCACCGCCACCCCCGTTGCCGCCGCCACGACGGCCGCCCCAGGGATCCTGATTGTTCGAGTTGCCACCCGGCTCGTTCCAAGCCATAGCGCTCTCCATCTGATAAAGCAAAGACGCGCCCACGGCGCGCCGTCCAATGCTACAGAATGCCTGTCACGGTCGCCCGGCGACCTCTCCGAGCATTTATTGCAAAGTGTGTTGCTCAATGAACGCCTGCGGCTCGAACCCTTCGCGACTGACCAGGCGATTCAACTCGACCTGGGGCAGGCGCAGGCTCAAAAGGCTGCTGCCTTGCTCATCATGCTCTTCACCTTGCACCGCACCGAGCGCGAAGAATTGCGCGCGCAGGCGGGCGAACCGTTGTTCAAGGCGCAGGGTTCCGACAAACAGGTCATCCCCCAGCAACTCGGCAACCGCCTGGCCGACCAACTCCAGGCCACGTCCATCACGTGCCGATACCCAGACCCGCTGCGGCTTGCCATCGGCATCGCGCTGAATCTGCGGCTCGACATCTTCGAGCAGGTCGAGTTTGTTATAGACCTCGAGGATCGGCAAGCCTTCGGCACCGATCTCGCCGAGAACTGCCAGCACCTGTTCGATCTGCTCCATGCGTTCAGGCTCGTGGGCATCAATCACGTGCAGCAGCAGGTCGGAGTTGCTCGACTCCTCGAGCGTAGCTCGAAAAGCCTCGACCAGCTTGTGCGGCAGATGACGGATGAAACCCACGGTATCGGCCAGCACGATCGGCCCCAGGTCGGCCAGCTCGAGCCGGCGCAGGGTCGGGTCGAGGGTGGCGAACAGCTGGTCGGCGGCATACACCTCGGCGTGGGTCAGGGCATTGAACAGGGTGGACTTGCCGGCGTTGGTGTAACCCACCAGCGACACCGACGGGATGTCCGCGCGCTTGCGGCCACGACGGGCCTGTTCACGCTGGCTGCGCACCTTTTCCAGGCGCGCCTTGATCTGCCGCAGGCGTACCCGCAACAGGCGGCGGTCGGTTTCCAGCTGGGTTTCACCCGGACCACGCAGGCCGATACCGCCCTTCTGTCGCTCAAGGTGGGTCCAGCCCCGCACCAGCCGCGTGCTCATGTGCTCAAGCTGGGCCAGCTCGACCTGCAGCTTGCCTTCATGGGTACGCGCCCGCTGGGCGAAGATATCGAGGATCAGGCCAGTGCGATCGAGCACACGACACTCGAAGACGCGCTCGAGGTTGCGCTCCTGGCTGGGGGTGAGGGTGTGATTGAAGATCACCAGGTCGGCTTCTTCAGCCTTGACCAGATCACGCAGTTCCTCGACCTTGCCGCTGCCGATAAGGAACTTGGCCGTAGGCTGGTGCCGTGCAACTGTAGCCAGGTAGACGATGTCCGCTCCTGCCGACAGTGCCAGCTCCTGAAACTCCTGCGGGTCTTCGCGCGCCTCAGGGTTCTGACCTTCCAAGTGAACGAGCAAGGCCCGCTCACCACCACCGTGGCGCTCAAAGAACAATGCGGGCTCCTAACTCAGGCGTTGCCTGGCTCGCTGTCGCCGTGATCGGACTCGCTCTTGGGCAACTGAACCGGACGCGCAGGCACCACGGTCGAAATCGCGTGCTTGTAGACCATCTGGCTGACGGTGTTCTTCAGCAAAACGACGAACTGGTCGAACGACTCGATTTGGCCCTGCAGCTTGATCCCGTTGACCAGATAGATGGAAACCGGAACTCTCTCTTTTCTCAAAACGTTCAAGTAAGGGTCTTGTAGCGAATGCCCTTTTGACATATGCCGCACTCCTGTAAGGATCAATAGTAGAAAAGCAATAAAAAACGAATAAGTTCGCCGCCCACCCGCAAGGATAGACGGCAAATGCAGGGACTCAGCTCAATATGGAGATGGCCCCAAGGTATTTCAAGGTGCGGGACAGATTGTCGCAGGCCAGGCTGTCGAGCCAGTGCACGCCGGACCAACCGCGCAACCAGGTGAACTGCCGTTTGGCCAGCTGGCGTGTCGCGATGATACCGCGTTCGCGCATGGCGTCTGCGGTCAGCTTGCCATCCAGATAGTCCCAGACCTGTCGATACCCCACTGCCCGTATAGACGGCAGCCCCGCGTGCAAGTCACTTCTGGCGCGCAGCTTTCGGACCTCGTCGACGAAGCCCTGTTCCAACATCTGTGAAAATCGTAACGCAATTCGATCATGCAAAATGTGACGATCTGTAGGAGCAATCGCCAAACTCGCGACAGTATAGGGCAAATGCCCACTCGCGCCTGTGTCTGAATCGCGACTTTCGGCCAATTGTCGCTGGCGATGGGCTGTCATGCTCTGCCCACTGACCTGGTAAACCTCCAGCGCCCTGATCAAACGTTGCGGGTCGTTGGGGTGGATGCGCGACGCCGACTCCGGGTCTACTTCAGCCAGCTGGCGATGCAATTCGGCCAGCCCCAGCTCACGGGCCTGGGCCTCCAGCGCTGCGCGCACACTGGCATCCGCAGGCGGCATGTCGGCCAGCCCGTCGATCAGCGCCTTGTAATAGAGCATGGTGCCGCCTACCAGCAGCGGGATCTTGCCCCGCGCGGTGATCTCGGCCATCGCCTCAAGCGCATCGCTGCAAAACTGCGCAGCCGAATAGCTCTGCGCGGGGTCGAGGATATCGACCAGGCGATGGGGATAGGCCGCCAGGGTTTCCCTGGAAGGCTTGGCGGTGCCGATGTCCATATCGCGGTAGACCAGCGCCGAGTCGACGCTCACCAGTTCGCACGGCAAGGCCTTGGTGAGCTCGATAGCCAGGTCGGTCTTGCCAGCTGCCGTCGGGCCCATGAGGAATATCGCGGGGGGCTTGCCACTCATGTCATCGACCGCGCATGAAGAGTTTGTCCAGATCGTCCAGCCCGAGCTGAGTCCAGGTAGGGCGACCATGGTTGCACTGGCCGCTGCGCTCGGTGTTCTCCATGTCGCGCAGCAGAGCGTTCATCTCGGGAATGGCCAGGCGCCGGTTGGCCCGCACCGCACCATGGCAGGCCATGGTGCCGAGCAGTTCGTTGAGGTGCGCCTGGATGCGATCGCTGGTGCCGTATTCCATCAAGTCGGCCAGTACATCCTGCACCAGGCGGTTGGCCTCGGCCTGCTTGAGCAGGGCCGGGATCTGGCGAATGGCCAGGGTTTCCGGGCCCAAGCGCTGCAACTCGAAGCCCAGGCGCTGGAACCATTGCGCATGCTCTTCGGCGCAATCGGCCTCACGCTGGCTCATCGCGAGCGACTCCGGTACCAGCAATGGCTGGCCGCTCAAGCCCTCGCTGGCCATGGCGACCTTCAGGCGTTCGTACATGATGCGCTCGTGGGCGGCGTGCATGTCCACCAGCACCAGGCCCACCGCGTTCTCGGCGAGGATATAGATGCCCTTGAGCTGGGCCAGGGCATAGCCCAGCGGGGGTACGTCGCCCTGCGCCTCGGGCAACATTGCAGGTGCCTGGGCGCCATTTTCGAGCGGCGCGAAGAACTCGCGGTAGACCGCCTGGGCCTCGGCAGTGGCCACCGGCTGAGCCGGACGCGGGCTGTACTGGTATTGGTAGCCGGCACCGGCGGACGAGTAGGACGGGCGTTGTTCAGCCTGGGGCTGTTCGAGCACCGGCGACGCCAGGCGCATCTCACCTTGGGGGCCGAACTCGCCCGCCTGCAGCCCGCTCGGGCGGACGATATCGGCGGCAGCCGCAGGTGCCGCCAGCTGGTCTTCCGGGCGCACATCGGCCAGCGCACGGTGCAAGGTGCCGTACAGGAAGTCATGCACCATGCGCCCTTCGCGAAAGCGCACTTCATGCTTGGTCGGGTGCACGTTGACGTCGACGCCGTTGGGCTCGAGCTCCAGGAACAGCACGAAGGTCGGGTGCCGACCATTGAACAGTACGTCGCGATACGCCTGGCGCACCGCATGGGCGACCAGCTTGTCGCGCACCGCGCGGCCATTGACGAAGAAGTACTGAAGGTCCGCCTGGCTGCGCGAGAAGGTCGGCAAGCCTACCCAGCCCCACAACCGCAGGCCGTTGCGCTCGACATCGATGGGCAGCGCCTGCTCCAGGAACCCCGACCCGCAGATCGCGCCGACGCGTCGCGCGCGGGCCATTTCATCCGCGGCCTCGTGCAGGCTGAGGATGCTCTTGCCGTTATGCCGCAGGTGGAAGCCCACGTCGAAGCGCGCCAGCGCCAGGCGGCGAATGACTTCGTGAAGGTGATCGAATTCGGTCTTCTCGGCCTTGAGGAACTTGCGCCGGGCCGGGGTATTGAAGAACAGGTCACGCACTTCCACCGAGGTGCCAACCGGGTGCGCGGCGGGCTGTACCCGCGCAGACATGTCGCGCCCCTCGGTCTCGACCTGCCAGGCCTCGCTGGCGCTGGCGGTTCGCGAGGTGAGGGTCAGACGCGCGACCGAGCTGATGGAGGCCAGCGCCTCACCGCGAAAGCCCAGGCTCAACACGCCTTCAAGGTCTTCCAGCTCGCGAATCTTGCTGGTGGCATGGCGTTCCAGGGCCAGCGGCAGGTCGTCGGCAGCGATGCCGCTGCCGTCGTCGCGCCCGCGCAGCAGTTTGACGCCGCCCTGCTCGACCTCGACGTCGATGCGCCGAGCACCGGAGTCCAGGCTGTTCTCCAGCAACTCCTTGGCCACCGAGGCGGGCCGCTCGACCACCTCGCCAGCGGCGATCTGGTTCGCCAGCCGCGGGCTCAGCAGCTGGATGCGCGAACCACCACTCATTGCTGGGACGCCAAGGTGGTACCGGGAATATCCAGCTGCTGACCGACCTTCAGCTCATCTGTCTTCAGGCTGTTGGCGCTGCGCACACTAGCAACGCTGACCTGGTAGCGCACGGCGATCATCGCCAGGGTTTCGCCAGGGCGCACGGTGTGCTCACGCGGCCCCTGGGCGATCTTGCCGGTGTCGCGCAGCCAGGCAATGTAGGTGCCAGGCGGCGGGTTCTGCTGGAAGAACTGCCGTACACCGGTGTGGATCGAACGCGCCAGCGCCTGCTGGTGGCTCTTGGTCGCTAGCTTGGCGGCTTCGTTGGCGTTGGAGATGAAGCCGGTTTCCACTAGGATCGACGGGATGTCCGGCGACTTCAGCACCATGAAGCCCGCCTGTTCGACACGCCGCTTGTGCAGCGAGGTGATGCGGCCCATGTTGCCCAGCACCTTCTGCCCCACGTTCAGGCTGGAGCTCAGGGTGGCGGTCATCGACAGGTCGAGCAGCACCCCGGCGAGCATGCGGTCCTTGTCGTCGAGGCTGACGTTGCCGGCACCGCCGATCAGGTCGGAGCGGTTTTCGCTGTCGGCCAGCCAGCGCGCGGTCTCGGAGGTCGCGCCGCGGTCGGACAAGGCGAACACCGAGGCCCCGAACGCGGCCTTGGATGGCGCGGCGTCGGCGTGAATGGAGATGAACAGGTCGGCGCCCTTCTTGCGGGCGATCTCGGTGCGCTTGCGCAGCGGGATGAAGTAATCGCCCGTACGCGTGAGCTCGGCGCGGTAGCCCTTCTCGGCGTTGATCTGGCGCTGCAGTTCACGGGAGATATCGAGGACGATGTTCTTCTCGTGCTGGCCACGCGAACCAGAGGCACCTGGGTCTTCACCGCCGTGGCCGGCGTCGATGGCGATCACGATGTCGCGCTTGCCGCTGGGCGCCGGTGGCAGCTTGATAGCCGGCTGCGCCGGGGTCACCGGTACCGCCGGGGTGGTGGCCGGCACAGGCACCGGGGCCGGAGCCGGGTTGCTGGCGGCGACGGCGTCGGCTTCCTGGTCGTACAGGTCGACCACCAGGCGGTTGCCGTACTGGGCATTGGGCGCCAGGGTGAAGCTCTTGGGCGTGACGGATTTGTTCAGGTCGATCACCACGCGCAGGTCGCTGGGCGTGCGCTGGGCCGAGCGTACGCTGGTGATCGGGGTGTTCGAGGTGGCGACGTTCAGCGGCGCGGCCAAGGTGGCGCCATTGATGTCGATGACCAGGCGATCCGGTGCGCTCAGGGTGAAGACACTGTGCTGCACCGGGCCCGAGAGGTCGAAGACCAGCCGCGTGTTGTCCGGGGCGCGCCACAGACGCATGCTCTTGACTTGTGTGACGGCCAGCGCGTCGACGGTCACCGCGGTCAGCAGCAGCCCAACGACGGCGACCAGTGCGCGTATGCGCATACCATTCCCCACTTACTGTTTGTGTTAGGCAGCCAGAGCGGCACACCAGGCTTCGCCGCGAGCCCCCTGCGGCGACAGGTTCAGCGAGCGGCCGCCCGCCTGGGGGCTTATGGTAATGGTCAGGTCAGGCTTTGGCAAAACGCCCGCGCCCTTGCCTGGCCATTCGAACAGGCACAGCGGGTCGCCCTCGAAGTAGTCGCGAATGCCCATGAACTCCAGCTCTTCCGGGTCGACCAGGCGGTACAGGTCGAAATGGAAGGCGCGTATTTCGCCGATTTCGTAGGGTTCCACCACGGTAAATGTCGGGCTTTTCACCGGGCCGGTATGGCCCAGACCGCGGATCAAGCCGCGGGACAGCGTGGTCTTGCCGGCGCCCAGGTCGCCCTCGAGAAAGATCACGCCATGGCCGCCGGTCACCTCGGCCAGCCGCGCGCCGAACGCGACGGTGGCTGGCTCGTCGGCCAGAAACAGGGTTATGCCTGACACGCTGAATGCTCCTCCAACAACTCACGAATGGTCGGCACCAGGTCACTGGCGGCCAACCCTCTACCTTTTATTCCCAACCGCTCGCCGGCACAGGCGTGCAACCACACCCCCAGGCACGCGGCCTGCCAGGCATCGAGCCCCTGGGCCAGCAAGGCTGCCAGCACCCCGGTGAGCACATCGCCAAGGCCCGCGCCGGCCATGGCCGGATGCCCGCGTGCACACAGCGCCAAGCGCCCGTCCGGGGCAGCGACCAAGGTGCCTGCACCTTTCAGCACGCAGATACTGTCATGTCGACGCGCCAGTTTACGCGCCGCACCGGGCCGATCTGCCTGTACCGCCTCGGTGCCAACCCCGAGCAGGCGCGCCGCCTCCCCCGGATGTGGGGTGAGGATGCTGGCGCTGGGCAGCGCCAGGGGGGCCTGGGCCAACAGGTTCAGTGCATCGGCGTCCCACACCTGGGCCTGTTGGGCATTGGCAACCGCCGACAACAAGCTGCGCCCCCAGGCCGCCTGGCCAAGCCCCGGCCCCACCACCAGCACGGATGCACGCTCGAGCACGGCCATCAATTGGTTGGCCGAACTTACGCCCAGGCACATCACCTCGGGCAAGCGCGAAAGGCTTGCCGACACGTGCTCCGGGCGCGTCGCGACACTAACCAGGCCGGCACCACAGCGCAACGCCGCCTCGGCACTGAGCAACACGGCGCCGCCAGTGCCCAGGTCGCCACCGACCACCAGCACATGGCCAAAATCCCCTTTGTGGCTGTCCAGCGGGCGCGAGGGCAAGCGGGCAACGCTCACACTACTGAGCAATTCCGGGGCGTTGTCGGGGTGTTTGGTCCGAGGCATGGGGTCAAAGGCTCCAATGTCTGGCAGAATTATACGCACCTGAGCCTGTATTGCCTTGCCCATCCATGCCTGTATCGCCCCCCGACCTCGCCGCGTTGGCCCAATCGATCAAGAATTGGGGCCAGGACCTCGGTTTTGCCCATGTGGGCATCGCCGATATCGAGCTTGGCGAGCACGAACAGCACCTGCAACGCTGGCTCGAAGCCGGCTACCAGGGCGAGATGGAGTATCTGGCAGCACATGGCACGAAACGTTCACGCCCTGCCGAGTTGATTCCCGGTACTTTGCGGGTGGTGTCCATGCGCATGGACTACCTGCCCGGCGACACGCTGATGGCGCAACGCCTGGCCCAGCCGGAAAAAGCCTACGTCTCGCGCTACGCCCTGGGCCGCGACTACCACAAGCTGGTGAGAAAACGCGTACAGCACCTGGCCGACCGTATCCAGGAAGCCATCGGCCCATTCGGCTACCGCGCCTTCGTCGACAGCGCACCGGTGCTTGAAAAGGCCCTCGCCGAACAGGCCGGGCTGGGCTGGATCGGCAAGAACACCCTGCTGCTCAACCGCAAGGCGGGCAGCTATTTCTTCCTCGCCGAGCTGTTCGTCGACCTGCCCCTGCCGGTGGACGGCGCCCAGGGCAGCGAACACTGCGGGCGCTGCCAGGCTTGCCTGGACATCTGCCCGACCCAGGCCTTCGTCGGCCCTTACCAACTCGACGCGCGACGCTGCATTTCCTACCTCACCATCGAGCTCAAGCACGCCATTCCGGTGGAGCTGCGCTCGATGATCGGCAACCGCGTGTTCGGCTGCGACGACTGCCAGATCGTCTGCCCCTGGAACCGCTTCGCCAAGCCCACCGACGAAAACGAATTCAAGCCGCGCCATGGGCTGGACAACGCCGAGCTGGCCACTTTGTTCCTGTGGGACGAGAAGACCTTCCTGGCCCACACCGAGGGCTCGCCGCTACGGCGTGCAGGTTACGAGCGCTGGCTGCGCAACCTGGCGGTGGGGTTGGGTAATGCGCCGTCGACCATACCGGTGCTGGAGGCGCTGAAAGCGCGGCGCGAGCACCCGTCGGAGCTGGTCAGGGAGCATGTCGAATGGGCGCTAGCGCAGCACGCGGCGAATGGCCTTAGGTAGCCGCCCGCCTACTGCTGGTCGTTGTAGTGGAACTTGGGCATTTCCCAATGGAAACGAATCGCCAACAACCGCACCAGGAACCCGCCGAACAAGGTCAGCAGCATGGCCTGCTCGGCCGGCACCTTGAAGTGCACGCAGCCCAGGTAGAACCAGGCCGCCGCGAACGACACGCTGGCATAGAGCTCGCGGCGGAATACCAGGGGAATGTCGTTGCAGAAGATGTCCCGCAGGATGCCGCCGAACACCCCGGTGATGACCCCGCTGATCGATGCCACCAACATGCCCTGCCCCATTTCCAGCGCGGTCATGCAACCAATCAGGGTAAAGGCCACCAGGCCTAGCGCATCGAGCACCAGGAACAGCGAGCGCAGGTGGCGCATCAGCGGCGCGATGAAGATGGTCAGCAGCGCCGCGAAGCTGGTCAGCACCAGGTATTCCGGGTGCTTGACCCAGGTCAGCGGGTAGTGCCCGAGCAGCACGTCGCGCACCGAGCCGCCCCCCAATGCCGTGACGCAAGCTATCAGCACCACGCCGAACCAGTCCATGCCACGACGCCCCGCAGACAACGCGCCAGTCATGGCTTCGGCAGTAATGGCAATCAGGTAGAGCATCAACAGCATGGCGCGGGCCCAGGCGAGAAAAGGCGCGCAGTCTACCGATTAAGGTCGCGCACCAAAAGGGGGCGCCGTGGCGCCCTCGGCATTTACACCTTGATGAAGTGCTCGCGGTAGTGGCGCAGCTCGGCGATGGATTCGCGAATATCGTCCAGGGCCAGGTGGGTGTTGCCCTTCTGGAAGCTGTCACGCACCTGCGGGGCCCAGCGCGCGGCCAGCTCCTTCAAGGTCGAGACGTCCAGGTTGCGGTAGTGGAAGTAGCCTTCCAGCGCCGGCATGTGGCGGTAGAGGAAGCGCCGGTCCTGGCAGATGCTGTTGCCGCAGATCGGCGACTTGCCCTTGGGTACCCACTGCTCGAGGAAGGCGATGGTCTGGGCCTCGGCCTCGGCCATGCTCACGCGGCTTTCGCGCACGCGCTGGGTCAGGCCCGAAGCGCCGTGGGTGCGGGTGTTCCATTCGTCCATGCGCGCCAGCACTTCATCACTGTGGTGGATGGCGATCACCGGGCCCTCGGCCAGGGTGTTCAGCTCGCTGTCGGTGACGATGGTGGCCATCTCGATGATGACGTCGCTGTCCGGGTCCAGGCCGGTCATTTCCAGGTCGATCCAGATCAGGTTCTGTGGGTTCTGCATGTAGGGGCTCCTCGAATAGGCCGCCATATTAGCCTAGTGGAGCATGCTAAACTGCCTGCCGTTTTCTTTTGCCCCGCCAACACGGAACCTTCATGGCCAAACGCCAGCTCAACCGCCGCCAGAACTGGCGCATCGAAAAGATCCAGGGCGAGCGCGCCGCCCGCGCCGCCAAACGTGAGCAGCATGCCTTGCAGGAACTGGAAGGCGGCGACCTGGGCCCCGAGCAATTGGGCCTGGTGATCGCCCACTTTGGCGTGACCGTCGAGGTCGAGGCGCAGGATGGCGACAGCGCAGGCCAGGTGTTCCGTTGCCATCTGCGCGCCAACCTGCCAGCGCTAGTGACCGGCGACCGCGTGGTATGGCGCGCCGGAAACCAGGGCAATGGCGTGATCGTCGCGCAGATGCCGCGCAGCGCCGAGCTATGTCGGCCGAACAACCACGGGCAACTGAAGCCGGTGGCGGCCAACGTCGACCTGATCGTGATCGTCTTCGCCCCGGCCCCCGAGCCCCAGGCCAACCTGATCGACCGCTACCTGGTAGCCGCCGAACATGCGGGCATCCGCCCCTTGCTGCTGCTGAACAAGGCCGACCTGGTCAACGACGCCAATGCCGACACGCTCAACGCGCTGCTGGCGGTGTATCGCGACCTCGGCTACCCGCTGCTGGAAGTGTCCGCCCACCACGGCGATGGCATGCAACGCTTGCAGCAGACGCTCGATGGCCACATCAGCGTGTTCGTCGGACAATCGGGCGTGGGCAAGTCCTCGCTGGTCAACAGCCTGCTGCCCGATGCGCAAAGCCGGGTCGGCGACCTGTCGGAATGGTCGGGCCAGGGTACCCACACCACCACCACCGCACGCCTGTACCACTTCCCCAATGGCGGCGACCTGATCGACTCGCCGGGCATTCGCGAGTTCGGCCTGGCGCATGTCAGCCGCGATGATGTGGAGGCGGGGTTCGTCGAATTCCGCGACCTGCTCGGCAACTGTCGCTTTCGCGACTGCAAGCATGACCGCGAGCCGGGTTGTGCGCTGCTCAAGGCGCTGGAGGAAGGGCGGGTGTCGGCGCAGCGGATGCACAGCTATCGCGCGATCGTGGCGAGCCTGACCCAAGACACCTACTGAATGCGAAGGGCCGCATAGCGGCCCCTCGGTTCTCAGTTTTCCTTGGGCTCATCCATCTTCAACACGCCCTCTTCGAAGATGTTCAGCTTCTGGCGCAACTCACGCGGCTGCATCGGCTGCGACCCGTCGGCGGGCGGTGCCGAGGCGCCGGGTGCGGCATCGCCAGGCGGTGCCGGATTGGCCGGCGCATCGGGCGCACCCTGCTCGCCTTCGATATCGCGCTGGGCCTTCTTGGTCAGCACGACGATGTCGATACGCCGGTTCACCGGGTTGAGCGGGTTCTCGCGGTCGAACAGCGACGACGAGGCATAACCCACCACCCGCGCCACCTGTGCATCCGGGTAGCCACCGGCGACCAGCGCACGGCGCGCGGCGTTGGCGCGGTTGGCCGACAGCTCCCAGTTGCCGTAGTCGCCGGTGCCGGAGTAAGGCTTGGCATCGGTATGGCCACTGACGCTGATCTTGTTCGGCACCGCCTTGATGGTGTCGGCCATGGCCAGCAGGATGTCTTCGAAGTACGGCTTCAGGCGCGCGCTGCCCAGGTCGAACATGGGCCGGTTCTCGGCATCCATGATCTGGATACGCAGGCCGTCCTGGGTAATCTCGAACAGGATCTGGTCCTTGAACTTCTGTAGCTCAGGGTTCTCCTCGACCTTGTTCTGCAGCTCTTGCAGCAGCAGGTTCAAGCGCTCCTGCTCGACCTGCTCGGCCATGTTCTCGATCCGGTCCTTGTCCAGCTGGATGCTGGTGTCAGGCGTGGGCTCGGTTTTTTCTTCCGGGTTGATGGTCTTTTCCGGCGCCAGCTGCGGCGAGCCGCCCAGGTCGATGACATAGGGCGTACCGCTTTCCGAGAAGCCGATCGGGTCCTTGAAGTAGCCGGCGATGGCGATCTTCTGCTCGGGCGTGGCAGTGGACAGCAGCCACAGCACCAGGAAGAACGCCATCATCGCCGTGGCGAAGTCGGCGAAGGCAATCTTCCAGGAGCCGCCGTGGTGGCCGTCGCCATAGCGCTTGACGCGCTTGACGATGATGGGCTGATTGTTCTCCATGGCTTAGCGACCGCGAACCGCTTGTTCCAGTTCGGCGAAGCTCGGGCGGTGCGCCGGGTACAGCACCTTGCGCCCGAACTCCACGGCCAGCGACGGCGGCATGCCGGACGCCGAGGCCACCAGCGAGGCCTTGATCGCCTCGTAGACGTTCAGTTCTTCCTTGGCATCGTGGCGCAGCGAGGTGGACAGCGGGCCGAAGAAGCCGTAGGCGGCCAGAATACCGAGGAAGGTACCCACCAATGCGGCACCGACGTGCAGGCCGATGGACTTCTGGTCGCCCTCGCCCAGCGAGGCCATGGTGATCACGATACCCAGTACCGCCGCCACGATACCGAAGCCCGGCAGGGCGTCGGACACGGCAGTCACGGCGTGGGAGGGGTGCTCGAGCTCTTCCTTCAGGCTCATCAGTTCCATGTCGAACAGGCCTTCGAGCTCATGGGGCGCCATGTTGCCGGTGGACATGATGCGCAGGTAGTCGCAGACGAACGCCGTCATGCGCTCGTCGCCAATCACCGCAGGGTACTTGGCGAAGATCGGGCTGGCCGCCGGGTCTTCGATATCCCCTTCGATGGCCATCATGCCTTCACGGCGGCTCTTGTTGAGGATCTCGTAGATCAGGCCCAGCACTTCCAGGTAGAAGGTGTGCGTGAAGCGGGTGCCAAACATCTTCAGCGACTTTTTGAATACATGCATGGTCATGTATCCAGGGTTCGCCTGAAGGAATGCACCGAAGGCTGCACCGCCAATGATGAGTACTTCGTATGGCTGGATCAGTGCTGCGATCTTGCCGTGGGAGAGCACATATCCGCCGAGCACGCTCGCGAATACGACGATGATGCCGATAATTTTAGCCATAGGTTCAAAGCACTTGCTGTCGTGGTCGGGGTCAGTGTGCGGAAGCTGTTAAACACTTCTTCTACTTATCGGCAGAACTGCGCCAGACTATAGCCACAAATCGCGAAAAGCCAGTTTGGACTGATGTCAAAATGCCAATTGAAACCAAGCTACCCGCTCAGATCCCTTCCTCCCTCGATGCCTGGGTAAAGCTGCTCGACGGTGTTCGCGTACCGGTTCCCAAGGAAAGCTACGAAAGCGTCATGGCGGCCATCCGCGATAGCCGCAGCTCGCTGCGCGACATCGCCGAGCTGATGCAGGATAGCCCGTCGCTGGTGTTGTGCGTGATGCGCGAGGCCAACCACCCGGCCAACGCCAGCCAGGCGCAACCCGCCGAGAGCCTGGAAGTGGCCCTCAATCGCCTGGGCCTGACGCGCATCGCCGAAATGCTCGCGCGCCTGCCGGTAATACCCGGTGACGATTTCCCGCCGGTGCTGCGCCAGTTCCTGTTGATCAGCCAACATGCCACGCAGCAGGCCAACGGCCTGTTCGCCAGCCGCCTGGCACGCCTGTGGCAGGAAATCCACTGGGGCAGTTTGCTGTTCCTCTCGCCGCTCTGGGCCATGGCCCTGGCCTACCCCAAGCTGCTCGATGCCTGGGAGCTGCGGGTTATCCACAAGGGCGAAGAAGCCGCGCAGGTGGAGCACGAGCTGTTTGGCGTGCGCATCATGCATTTGTGCCAAGTTGTTGCCGAGCACTGGCGCCTGCCCGGATGGGTGACCCAGGGCTACCGCCTGCTACTCGAAGAGCGCGAGCAATTGGCGCAGGCGCTGCTGATCGCCCGTGAGCAGGATGCCTTCACCCAGCAACACCTGCTGGATGAAGCGCCGGCCCTGCGCCGCTGGTTCAACCAGCCACCCAACACCGTGCTGCTGGCCAACGGCCTGGCGCTCTCGGCGCAGGTCGGCTGGGACAACCCGCACCTGCTGCGCTGGCAACTGCTCACCGCGCTGTACCTGCAAACCTCGCTGGACGATGTTCAGCAGCAGGTTCACCAACAGGCTGCGGCCAGTGCCCGCCACCACGCCCGCCACGCCCTGTTCCACCCTGCCGAGGCGCTCATCTGGCCATGGGACCAGCGCCGCCCGCACCCCGACATGCTCACCCCGCCGCCGCCACCGCCCCATGACCTGGAGCGCTGGCGCACACTGTGCGGCGACCTGCTGGCCCAACCCAGCCCGTTCACCAATGCGGTGCACCTGGCGACCCAGGCGCGTATGGCCCTTCAAGCCTGCGGCCTGACCCGGATCATGCTGTTGATGGTCGACCGCCAACAGGACTGCCTGCGCGTGCAACAGACCGCCGGCGTGCCACGTGAAGCCGCCGCCCTGGTACTGCCGCTGGCTGAAAGCAAACTCTTGCAGCGCCTGGTCAGCAAGACCGGGCAACTGCGCCTGAGCCCGGAAAACCACGCCCAGTTTGCCGCCCTGCTGCCCGCGCCACTGCGCACGCTGTTCAGCGGCGAACACCTGCTGATGCGCTCGCTGGCGGTGGGCGAGCAAGTGCTGATGCTGGCGATCGCCGACCAGGACGGCAGGCCCATGGCCGACGTCAGCGTGCAGGGCTTCGCCAAGACCGCCCAATGCATCGAGCGGGCCCTGGCTACCTTCGCCAACCGCAATGCCTGAGCCTTGCGCTACAATCGCCCCTCCGTTCCACCCTGGAGACCGTGGATGACTGATTTTTCCGGCTTGCCCCTGGTGATCGAAGCCGCCGACCTGCTGCCGCGCCTGGGCTCGCCCTCGCTGATCCTGGTCGACCTGAGCAGCGCCAACCGCTACGTTAGCGGGCACATTCCCGGCGCCCGCTTCGTCGACCCGAAGCGTACCCAACTGGGCCAACCCCCTGCGCCGGGCTTGCTGCCGGCACGTGCCGACCTGGAAAAACTGTTCGGCGAGCTCGGCCATCGCAACGACGCGGTCTACGTGGTGTATGACGATGAAGGGGGTGGCTGGGCCGGGCGTTTCATCTGGCTGCTCGACGTCATCGGCCACAGCAAGTACCACTACCTCAATGGCGGTATCCAGGCCTGGCCGGCCGACAAGCTGTCCACCGAAGTGCCAAGCAACGTCGGCGGCCCGGTAAGCTTGCAAGTGCATGCCGAACCCACCGCCACCCGCGAGTACCTGCAAAGCCGCCTGGGCGCCTCGGACCTGGCGATCTGGGACGCACGCGGCCCTTTGGAGTACAGCGGCGAGAAAGTCCTGGCAGCCAAGGGCGGGCACATCCCCGGTGCGGTCAATTTCGAATGGACCGCTGGCATGGACCTCAACGACCACCTGCGCATCCGCAAGGACATCAGCGACATACTCCAGCAACTGGGCATCACCCCCGACAAGGAAGTGATCACCCACTGCCAGAGCCACCACCGCTCCGGCTTCACCTACCTGGTGGCCAAGCACCTCGGCTACCCACGCGTCAAAGCCTACGCCGGCTCCTGGGGCGAGTGGGGCAACCACCCAGACACGCCTGTAGAAGCCTGAATTCAAGGAAACCCAATGAAATCCCGCTTGTTCATCATCAGCCAGCACCTGCTGCCGCACCACCTGCTGTCGCGGCTGGCCGGCTGCATTGCCGAGTGTCGCGTGCGCTGGTTCAAGAATGCCTTCACCGCCTGGTTCGCCAAGCGCTACCAGGTGAACATGAACGAAGCGCTGGTAGAGGACCTCACCGCCTACGAGCACTTCAACGCCTTCTTCACCCGCGCCCTGAAGCCTGGCGCACGCCCGCTGGACGAGACCCCAGGGTCGATCCTCTGCCCGGCAGATGGCGCAGTCAGCCAGCTCGGGCCGATCGAGCACGGCCGTATCTTCCAGGCCAAGGGCCACAGCTTCAGTGCCCTGGAACTGCTGGGCGGCGACCCGGCGCTGGCGGCGCCGTTCATGGGTGGTGAGTTCGCCACTATCTACCTGTCGCCCAAGGACTACCACCGCGTGCACATGCCGCTGGCCGGCACCCTGCGCGAGATGGTCTACGTGCCGGGCCGGCTGTTCTCGGTCAACCAGACCACCGCAGAGAACGTGCCCGAGCTGTTCGCCCGCAACGAGCGCGTGGTCTGCCTGTTCGACACTGAGCGCGGGCCGATGGCCGTGGTGCTGGTGGGCGCGATGATCGTGGCCTCGATCGAGACCGTCTGGGCAGGCTTGGTGACGCCACCGAAACGCGAGCTGAAGACCTTGCGCTACGACGAAGCCAGCCGTGCGCCGATCCACCTGGAAAAAGGCGCCGAGCTGGGCCGCTTCAAGCTGGGCTCCACGGCCATCGTGCTGTTCGGGCCGGACCAGGTGAAATGGGCCGAGACCCTTGGCGCCGGTTCCGCTGTGCGCATGGGCCAGCAGCTGGCGCTGCCTGCCCAGGGCTGATCGCCACGGCAACGCAAAAGGCCCTGTCCGGGTTCACCGGGCAGGGCCTTTTTCATGGAGCCGTCATTTCATGAGGCTTAGCCGCGCGAGTCGCGGTCGCGCCAGCCCAGCAGGTACAGCACGCCATCGAGCCCCAGGGTGGAAATGGCCTGCTTGGCCGATTGACGCACCAGCGGCTTGGCACGGAAGGCCACGCCCAGACCTGCCAGCGACAGCATCGGCAGGTCGTTGGCGCCATCGCCCACTGCGATGGTCTGCTCCAGTTGCAGGCCTTCCTTGTGTGCCAGCTCCTGCAGCAGTTGCGCCTTGCGCTGGGCATCGACGATCGGCTCCACGGCAACTCCAGTGACCTTGCCGTCGACCACTTCCAGCTCGTTGGCAAAGACATAGTCGATACCCAGGCGCGCCTGCACTTGCTTGGCGAAATACGTGAAGCCGCCCGAAAGGATGGCGGTCTTGTACCCCAGGCGACGCAGCTCGGCGAACAGGTTCTCGGCGCCTTCGGTCAGGCGCAGCGAAGCGCCGATCTGGTCCAGTACACTCACGTCCAGGCCCTTGAGCAAGGCCATGCGCTCCTTGAAGCTGGCGCGAAAATCCAGCTCGCCACGCATCGCCCGCTCGGTGATCGCCGACACCTGTTCGCCCACGCCTGCCGCCTTGGCCAGCTCATCGATGACCTCGGCCTCGATCAGCGTGGAGTCCATGTCGAACACCGCCAGGCGGCGGTTGCGGCGGAACAGGTCGTCCTGCTGGAAGGCGATGTCGACGTTCAGCTCGGCCGACAAGGCAAAGAAATCGGCACGCAGGGCCTGGGCATCGCTCGCCTCGCCACGCACGGAAATCTCAAGGCAGGCACGGCCTTTTTCACTCGGCGCATTCAACGCCACGCGGGCCGACAGGCGCTCGATGCGCTCGATGGTCAGGCCGTACTGGCTGATCACCGCACTCACCCGCTGCAACTGCTCGGGAGTGACCTTTCGGCTTAGCAGGGTCACGATGTGACGGCCATCACCGTGGTTGTCGACCCAGTGCTGGTAGTCAGCCTCGGAAACCGGCGTGTAGCGCGCTTGCAAGTTCAGCTCGTGGGCCTTGCCCTGCACGCTTTGCAGCAGCTGGGTAGCCACTTCGTTGTCGGGAATGTCGACCAGGATGCCGAACGACAACGTGCCGTGCATCACGGCAAGACCGATGTCGAGAATGTTCACACCGCCCTGGAGCAGGACGCCGGTGATGGCCGCAGTAAGACCGGGACGGTCTTCACCAGTGATATTGATCAGGACGATTTCGCGCAAGACCGGGGCTCCAATTCGATGAAAAATGCGCATTCTACCGATTTTCCGTGACCATCGGGCGGCATCGATACTTTGCCGACAAAACTCCGCTCGCTATACTGCGCACCACCTATATCGCCATAAAGAGCCGCGCTCTGTGAACCGGCCCACGCCCGTCAAGACCGACAACTTCTTCCTGATGATCTTCCGAGCCCTGCGCCAGCGTCGTGTTCCCTTGGCATTGCGCATCGCCAGCCACAACATTTTCCTGGTTGCCCTGGCGCTGGTGATCTATGCCTGCGTGATGGGCCTGCAGTTCAAGCAGGCCATGCACGAGCAGGCCGATGCCGTAGGCCAGAGCCTGACCACCCAGACCGCCACCTCGGCGACCGAGCTGCTGGTGTCCAACGACATCCTCAGCCTCAACGTGCTGCTGGGCAACCTGGTGAAGAACCCGCTGGTGGCGCACGCCGCCATCTACAGCGTGGACAACCGAATCCTCGCCGAAGCCGGCCAGCGCCCGAAGAACAGCTTGCTGGGCGAAGCCGAAGGCCTGTACCAGACCAAGATCACTTTCCAGGACGTGACTGCCGGGCAACTGCGCATCAGCCTGGACATGAGCCAGTTCCAGCAGCCGATGCTGATCAGCTTGCAGAGCATGGGCATCCTCGCTGCCATCCTGCTGGCCCTGGCGTTGGCCCTGAGCCTGCGCCTTGGCCGCTTCATTTCCACGCCGCTGCTGCAACTGCGCGTGTGGCTGCGCGACCCACACCCCTACACCCCGGGCATCGAGCGCCAGGACGAGATCGGCGACCTGGCCCGCCAGCTGCACGCACGCCTGGCGCCACCGCCACCGGAGGAGCCTGAGGAGGAGGACGAAGACGACTTCGCCGACCTGCACGACACTGCGCCCGTGGCGCCCAAGGCCGTGCCACGCCCTCGCCCCGTTGCCGAAGAGGACGAAGACGACGCGGCCTTCGCCGGTCTGATCGACGAAGATGACAGCCCCGCCAGGCCAGTCGCCGCCGTGGTGTCGGACGAGCCGCAGAGCAGCGCGGTACTGGCCGTGCAACTCGGCTCCCAGGAGCAGCTGCGCCGCCTGCCGCGTACACGCCTGACCGAGTTGCTGGAGCGCTACCGTGACTGCCTGGAGCAGGCCGCCTCGCTATACGAAGGTGAAGTGCACACCCTGAACGATGGCAGCACCTTGCTGCTGTTCCACACCCAGGACAGCGGCGAAGACTACCTGACCAACGCCATCTGCTGCGGTGAGCTGCTGCGTGCCCTGGGCCACGCCTTGCAGATCGAGGTGGCCGACAGCGGCATCACCCTGCAACTGCAACTGGGCCTGGTGCTGGGCGATGAAGACCTGCAGGGGCTGGACCAGGTCGACCTGCTGATGACCGAAAAGGCCCAGGATGCCCTGGCGCTGTCCCAGCACAGCCGCAACCTGCTGCTGGTCGAGCGCAAGGTCAGCGACGATGCGTTGATTCGCCAGCGCGCACGTATTCGCCCGATCGCCAGCCCCGAAGGTGCTTGCTGTGTCGAGCGGCTGATGGAACCTTACCCCTCGATGCTCGAACGCCAGTTGGCGCGGATGCACGAACGCCGCGCCTGACCTGCACACAGACAAACAAAAAAGCCCGCAGCAATGCGGGCTTTTTTTGTGTCTGGCGTATCGATCAGAATCGATAGACTTCCATGTCGGTGCGGATCGGCGAAGCCATCGGGATCTTGTTCTTCTCCGGATCCTTCTTCACCTGTACCGGCGCAGAAGGCTTCTTCGGCGTCTGCTCGGCGATCGCCGGTTGGTTGGCCAGCGGCTTGACCGCAACGCTCAACTGCTCGGCCAGCTTCTGCAGCAACTGGCCTTGGGCCTGTACCTGCGAAGCTTCGGTGCCCTGGTGCTGCTGCTCCAGGTGGACGATGCGGTTGTCACGCACGTTGCCGCGGCGGTCGAGCACACGCCACTGGGCGTCGAGGATCGCCGGCTGGTTGACACCGGAATCCAGGCGGGTGATCGACAGCAGCACCTGCACATCCGGGGCGAAGCCGGTGCTCGCCGGTGCCAGCACTACCCGCTGGCTGTCCAGGCGCCAGGCCAGTTGGCGTACCAGCAACTGGTCGATATCCGACGAAAGGCTACCGGCCCAGCGACCATCGGTCGCTGCGGTCAGGCTGCCATCAGCCTGGCGTTGCAGGAAGGTTTCGCGTTGCAGGTAGTCGGCCACCGATACCGGGCCGAGCACCACCGCCATGCCCGCTGCTTGCGAAGGCTGGCCGGGAGCACCGCTGTCGAGCTGATACAAAGCGACCGGCTGGTGCATGCTGCACCCGCTCAAGCCCAACAAGCCCGTCATCAGCAGCGCAAATGGAAGGCGCAGAAATTTCATTCGTTCCATCCAAGCGGCCGCCACCCGGCAACCGCAGTGATACCCATATGTGAATATTCCTACAGACAAACGGCCACGCCGAGCCTGCAAGGGCACTATCATCCGCGAAATAACCCCAGGACTCCAGCATTTCCGCCGTGTAAAACGCCGAAAATGCCGTTCCAGACCACCGAATCGCTTACTCTGGCCGCTCTACGAGCATGCCATCGACCCGCTGGAAGCCACGTGGCAATTTGCTACCACGACGACCCCGTTCGCCTTTGTAGTGTTCGAGGTCATCGGGCTTGAGGGACAGGGTACGCTTGCCAGCTTGCAATACAAGGGTCGAACCCTCACCGATCACTGCAAGATCCGTAACAAATTCTTCCCTGCTGGCCACTCGCTCACCCGGCACACCGATAATCTTATTACCCTTGCCTTTACCAAGTTGTGGCAGGTCGGCAACCTTGAACACCAGCAGGCGCCCTTCGGTGGTCACCGCCGCCAGCCAGTCCTGCTCGCGGTCGAGTACCTGGCGTGGGGTAATCACCTTGGCACCGTTGGGCAGGCTGAGCAGGCCTTTACCGGCCTTGTTCTTGGCTTGCAGGTCGTCGCCCTTGACCACGAAACCGTAGCCGGCGTCGGACGCCACCACGTACAGGGCGTCGTCATCAGGCAACAGCACGCACTCGAAGGTAGCGCCCGGCGGTGGTGTCAGGCGCCCGGTCAGCGGTTCGCCCTGGCCACGGGCCGAGGGCAGGCTGTGGGCGGCCAGCGAGTAGCTGCGCCCGGTCGAGTCGATCAGCACGGCGAACTGGTTTGAGCGCCCAGCCGCCGAGGCCTTGAAGCCGTCGCCGGACTTGTAGGACAGGCCCGTGGCATCGATATCATGGCCCTTGGCGCAACGCACCCAACCCTTCTCCGACAGCACCACGGTGACCGGCTCGGTCGGCATCAGCTCGTTTTCCGACAGGGCCTTGGCCTCGGCACGGGCGACGATTGGCGAGCGGCGGTCGTCGCCATAGGTCTCGGCGTCCTTGAGCAGCTCGCTGCGTACCAGCTTGCGCAACTTGGTGTCGCTACCCAGCAGGGCCAGCAGTTGTTTCTGTTCCTTGAGCAGTTCGTCCTGCTCGCCGCGAATCTTCATCTCTTCCAGGCGCGCCAGCTGGCGCAGGCGGGTCTCGAGGATGTAGTCGGCCTGGATCTCGCTCAGCTCGAAGCGGGCGATCAGCGCCTGCTTGGGGTGGTCCTCGGTGCGGATGATGTGGATCACTTCATCCAGGTTGAGGAACGCAGTGAGCAAGCCGTCCAACAGGTGCAGGCGGCGCTCGACCTTGTCCAGGCGGAACTGCAGGCGGCGACGGACGGTACCGATACGGAACTGCAGCCACTCCTGCAACAGGGTGCGCAGGTTCTTCAGCTGCGGGCGGCCGTCCAGGCCGATGATATTGATGTTGACCCGATAGGTGCTTTCCAGCTCGGTGGTGGCGAACAGGTGCTGCATCAGTTCATCGGCATCGACCCGGTTGGAGCGCGGGATGATGACGATGCGGCAGGGGTTCTCGTGGTCCGACTCATCGCGCAGGTCGGCGACCATCGGCAGCTTCTTGGCCTGCATCTGCGCGGCGATCTGCTCCAGCACCTTGGCCCCGGAGACCTGGTGCGGCAACGCGGTGACGACGATGTCGCCGTCTTCAACGCGGTACACCGCACGCATGCGAATGGAGCCCTTGCCCGTCTCGTAGAGCTTCAGGATTTCGGCGCGCGGGGTGACGATCTCGGCTTCGGTCGGGTAGTCCGGCCCCTGGATGTGCTCGCACAGCTGCTCGAGGGTGGCCTTCGGCTCATCGAGCAGGCGCACACACGCGCTGGCGACTTCACGCAGGTTGTGCGGCGGCACGTCGGTGGCCATGCCCACGGCAATACCGGTGGTGCCGTTGAGCAGGATGTTCGGCAAGCGCGCCGGCAGCACCTGCGGCTCCTCCAGGGTGCCGTCGAAGTTCGGCACCCAGTCCACCGTGCCCTGGCCCAGCTCGCTGAGCAGCACTTCGGAGTAGCGCGACAGCCGCGCCTCGGTATAACGCATGGCGGCGAACGACTTCGGATCGTCCGGCGCACCCCAGTTGCCCTGGCCATCGACCAGGGTGTAGCGATAGCTGAATGGCTGGGCCATCAGCACCATGGCCTCATAACAGGCCGAATCGCCATGGGGGTGGAACTTACCGAGCACGTCACCACGGTACGCGCCGACTTCTTGTGCTTGGCGTCGGCATCCAGCCCCAACTCGCTCATGGCATAGACGATGCGTCGTTGCACCGGCTTCAGGCCATCGCCGATGTGCGGCAGGGCGCGGTCCATGATCACGTACATGGAGTAGTTGAGGTAGGCCTGTTCGGTGAAGTCAGCCAGGGAGCGGCGCTCTACGCCGTCGAGACTGAGTTCCAGTGAGTCGCTCATGCGGGCCTCGTCATTTCAGGTTCTGGCGCAGCAGCATGGTGCCGCCGCGCTGGGTGAATTCAAGTTGTTTCAGGGCGCTCATGCCCAGCAATATCGTCTGGCCATCCAGCCCGGGCACCACCACGGCACGCACATCGCTCAGGCGAATGTCGCCCAGCTGCAGGCTTTGCAGGCGCGTACGGTAGCCTTCGGTGCGGCCATTGGCAGTGCTCAGCAGCACGGGGGCACCGCGCGGCAGGTCGAGGTCGCGGGCCAGCACCTCGGGTATCGCGACATCGGTGGCGCCAGTGTCGAGCATGAAATGCACGACCTTGCCGTTGATCGCACCATCGGCGACGAAATGCCCTTGGCCGTTACCTAGCAGGCGCACTTCGATGAAGCCGTCGCCGCGTTCGGATTGCACCACGGCGTTGGGGTTCTGCTGACGGTCTTCCCATTCGCCAAAGAAGCGCGTGGCGAGGAACATCGCCGCGGCCCAGGCCAACACCATCAGCACCCTGCCGGCGCGTTTCCCTGGCGGCTGCTGGCTCAAGGCTTGGCGCTCCAGCCACCGTCGGGCGCGGCGAAGCGCCAGACGATCGGGCGCGTCTCGCCATCGGCGCGGCTGCCGTTGTTGTTGTCCAAGCCGATCCAGGCGCCATCCTTGTCGATCACCAACGCCTCGGCCAGGCCGAACGGCTGGTCGTAGCGGCGCTCGTCGGTCAACGCATCGGCAGCGAACGACCAGCAGCGCTCGACCGCGCCAGTGTCGGCATCGCGACGGCAGATGCGAAAGGCATTGCGCTCGAGGGTGAACAGCTTGCCTTCGAACAGCGCCAGGTCGCCGAAATCCCGCGGCAGCGCGCGCGAGCCGGGCATCTGCGGCGGCTGCATCTCCACGCCGGCCTCGCTGAGCAATACGCAGCTGTTGCCACAGTTCCACACCGCCTGCTGGCGCTGCACGGCAATCAGCCCGCGGCGCTCGCGCTCGGCGGCCAGCCACAGGCGGTCGCCCGCCGGGTTGATCGCCAGGCCTTCGAACAAGGCGTTGAAGTGCAACAACATGCCGCTGGCGCGAGCCTGGCGCACCATGGCCTGGTCGATGCGCAGCCAGTTCGGCTCGCCCTCGACCGGCACCTGCAACACGGCAGCGTGGGTTTCGCTGGCCAGGTAGAAGTTGCCCGCCTGGTCGCAGGTGATGCCTTCGTAGTCCAGCTCACCGCCCCGAATGAAGGACACCGCCCAGTTGCGCACCTTCAGGCCCCAGGGCAGGCCGCTCTCCGGTGCAGGAGGCGGGACGAAGGCCAGCGCTTCGGCTTGCCACACGCGGGCCTGCTGGTCGAGCCGGTAGACTTGGTCGTCATCCCGGTCCGAAACGCCCCACAAGGCGCCACGGCACAGGGCCAGGCCCGACAGGTTGCCACCGCGCATGCCTTCGATCGGGTGCTCGCTGGTCAGCCTCAACTGCGGCCAGTCGCCTGCCAGTGCTGGCAAGGCGAACAGCGCGAACAAGGCGGCGAGTAGCAGACGCGTCAAACCAGGACCTCGGCCAGGTTGCCCTTGGTTTCCAGCCAGTTCTTGCGGTCACCGGCGCGCTTCTTGGCCAGCAGCATGTCCATGATCTCGGTGGTGCCTTGCAGGTCATCGAGGGTCAGTTGCACCAGGCGCCGGGTGTTGGGGTCCATGGTGGTTTCGCGCAGCTGCGGCGGGTTCATTTCGCCCAGGCCCTTGAATCGCGTGACCTGCGGCTTGCCGCGTTTCTTCTCGGCCACCAGCCGGTCGAGGATGCCATCGCGCTCGGCTTCGTCCAGGGCGTAGTAGATCTCCTTGCCCAGGTCGATGCGGTACAGCGGCGGCATGGCCACGTAAACGTGCCCGGCTTCCACCAGCGGGCGGAAATGCTGGACGAACAAGGCGCACAGCAAGGTCGCGATGTGCAGGCCGTCGGAGTCGGCGTCGGCGAGGATGCAGATCTTGCCGTAGCGCAGTTGCGACAGGTCGGTGGCGCCGGGGTCGACGCCCACGGCCACGGCGATGTTGTGCACTTCCTGGCTGGCCAGCACTTCGCCGCCGTCCACTTCCCAGGTGTTGAGGATCTTTCCGCGCAGCGGCAGGATCGCCTGGAATTCCTTGTCGCGCGCTTGCTTGGCGGAACCGCCGGCCGAGTCACCCTCGACCAGGAACAGCTCGGCGCGCATCGGGTCCTGCCCAGCGCAGTCGGCCAGCTTGCCAGGCAGGGCCGGGCCCTGGGTGATGCGCTTGCGCTCGACCTTCTTGCTCGCTTTCAGGCGTCGGCCAGCGTTGCTGATGGCCAGTTCCGCCAGTTGCATGCCCAGCTCGGGGTGGCCGTTGAGCCAAAGGCTGAAGGCATCCTTGACCACGCCGGAGACGAACGCCGCAGCCTCGCGCGACGACAGGCGCTCTTTGGTCTGGCCAGAGAACTGCGGTTCCTGCATCTTCATCGACAGCACGAAGGTGATGCGTTCCCAGACGTCTTCCGGCGCCAACTTGACGCCACGCGGCAGCAGGTTGCGGAACTCGCAGAACTCGCGCATGGCATCCAGCAGGCCCTGGCGAAGGCCGTTGACGTGGGTGCCGCCCTGGGCGGTGGGGATCAGGTTGACGTAGCTTTCCTGGATGCTGTCGCCGCCCTCGGGCAGCCACAGCAGGGCCCAGTCCACCGCTTCCTTATTACCGGCCAGGCTACCGCAGAACGGCTCGTCGGGCAGGCGCTGGAACTCGCTGACCGAGTCCACCAGGTACGAGCGCAGGCCGTCCTCGTAGTGCCACTCGACCTTCTCGCCGGTGCCTTTGTCCTCGAAGCTGATGGACAGCCCCGGGCACAGCACGGCCTTGGCCTTGAGCACATGCTTGAGGCGGCTGATGGAAAACTTGGGGGAATCGAAGTACTTCGGGTCGGGGCTGAAGTACACGCTGGTGCCGGTGTTGCGCTTGCCGACCGTGCCGATCACTTCCAGCTCGCTGGCCTTGAAGCCATCGGCGAAGGTCATCTGGTATTCGTTGCCGTCACGCTTGACCCGCACCCGCACCTGGCTCGACAGGGCGTTGACCACCGAGATGCCAACGCCGTGCAAACCGCCGGAGAACTGGTAGTTCTTGTTGGAGAACTTACCGCCGGCATGCAGCTTGGTGAGGATCAGCTCGACCCCGGACACCCCTTCTTCAGGGTGGATGTCCACCGGCATGCCGCGGCCATCGTCGCAGACTTCCAGGGAGTGGTCGGCATGCAGGATCACCTGCACCGAGCGGGCGTGGCCGGCCAGGGCTTCGTCGACACTGTTGTCGATGACTTCCTGGGCCAGGTGGTTGGGCCGGCTGGTGTCGGTGTACATGCCTGGCCGCTTGCGGACCGGGTCAAGGCCGGAGAGGACTTCGATGGCGTCTGCGTTATAGGCGCTAGCGCTGGGATTGGCCATGGGTTCTCGTCGTCAGTCGGGTGAATGCGGAAAAATCAAAATACAGAAAAATCGAGTGCTGCATATTGCTGGCGGGCAATACCGGCGAAGGCCAGCAAGGCTGGCATTTGCTCGGCGAAGCCTTGGTAGCTGTGGTCACCGCCCGCCTGGATGCGCAGGGCACAGGCCCGGTAGTAGCGCTCGGCATGGCGATAGTCCAGTGTTTCATCGCCAGTCTGCAACCACACTTGATAGCGCGCGGCGTCCTGGGGCTCTGGCACTTCCAGTTCGGCCAGAGCCTGCACGTGGTCCAGGGTCAGCTCCCAGGTTTCGTCGGTATAGAGGTTGCGCTGGGTGCCCAGGTAGCCGTCGAACAGCAGGTGCGGCCGTACCGCAGGGTTGACCAGCAGGGCCTTCAGGCCATGGCGCTCGGCCAGGTGAGTGGCATAGTAGCCGCCCAGCGAACTGCCGACCAGCAAAGGGGCACCGAGCTCGGCGATGGACGCTTCGAGCTGAGCGATAGCCTGGCGCGGGTGGTGGTGCAGGGCCGGGACGCGCACCTGCTGGGCCAGGCCCAGGTGCTGCATCACCGCCTCGAGCTGGCGCGCCTTCATCGACAGCGGCGAGCTGTTGAAGCCATGGATATAGAGGATGGAACCCGACATGCTGCCCCCGGAATCTGTGGCTTCGCGCCCGGTCGAGTGGGCGCAGGGACGCGCAGTGTAGCGTGTTCGCCGGGTTTTGGCGCAATGTCAGGTTTTTCGCAACATAACCTTCAAAAATGATGTTGTCCTCGCGGGCCTATTCGCGGGCAAGCCCGCTCCTACAGAGTCAGCGCGAACCCTGTAGGAGCGGGCTTGCCCGCGAAGAAAACGCCTCAGTAGCCTGGGCTGTTGAAGTCCAACCTCACCACGTAATCCCGCGCACGCTCCACGCCGGTCTCGATACGCCCATCGGCATGCAAGCGCAGCCAGCGGTAACCCGGCGGCTCCTCGCTGACCTTGAAGTCCTCGCTGCGCTGGGCGAACTGGATGCAGGTGGAGGGCGTTGCCAGCAGGCGCAGCCCATCGCGCAGCTCATCCCACTCCTGATGGATATGCCCCCAGAGCACGGCCTTGACCTGCGGGTGACGCCCCAGCAATTGCCACAGCTCATCGGCATTGTGCAAGCCAATGGGGGCGATCCAGGCGCAGCCGATATCCACCGGCTGGTGATGGCAGCACACCAGGCAATGACGCTCGCCGGCCTCGGCCAGGGCCGTTTGCAACGTGGCCAGTTGTGCAGGCTCCAGGAAACCATGGGTAGAACCCACCACCGCCGAGTCGAGCATGACGATGCGCCAGGCGCCGATGTCGGTCACCGCCTGCACCAGTTGCGGCGCCACCTGGGCCATGACCTGCGCCTCGTCATGGTTGCCTGGCAACCAACGGGTAGGCACGTCGAACACCGCCGTCAACTCGCGGAACGCTTCGTAGGAGGCGACGCTAGCGTCCTGGGACAGGTCGCCAGTGCACAGCAGCAAGTCGATGCGCGGCTGCTCCCGGCGTACCTGCTCGACCACGTGGCGCAGGCTGTCGCGCGTGGCGAGGCCCAGCAGGGTGCCGGCCGGGTCGGCGAACAGGTGGGCGTCGGTCAGTTGCACCACGTGTACGGGGGCAGGGACGGGGGATGGGTCTGGCTGGGCCAACGGCCTTCTCCTGGAGCGGATTCAGCACAGATTATGGCGTGAGAATGGTTTCGAGCAAACATTCGAAACCGACGGGCGTCACATTTCAGCGCACCGCTTCCAGCTCGTGGCCGCAGGCCAGGCAATGGCTCAGCCACTCGCCGAGGAACAGGTTGAGCTGGGCCTTTTCGTCCGGCTGGTGCATCGCGTCGTTGGGGTAGGGGTAGATGCTGCGCAGACGCCGGGTGTGCTCGGCGCTCACCACTTCGGCCATGCGCGCATCGTGGTACACCTGCACTTCCAGTTGCGGCACCGGCAGCCAGGGCAGGCTGTGCTCCTGACGCACCCGCACCGTGGTGGTGTAGGGGCAGGCCAGCAACACATCGAGCGCCAGCACGCCGAGCATCTGCTCGCCCTGGGTCATGCCGATACGCCGCGAACCCTGGGTATTGCGCATTTCCGGCAACAGGCGCATCAGCCGCGCATAATTGGCCTCGCAGACCGCCTGCAGGCCAGCTAGGTCGACCCGGTAGCGCTCGCGCAGCGGGCTCACTTCCACATCCCCCGCACTTCGTCGCGGTTCAGCGCCAGCCATTGCAAGGCGATGATGCTCGCGGCGTTGGCGATACGCCCATCGCGCACGGCTTGCAGGGCATCCTCGAACGACCACACGCGCACGCGGATATCTTCACCTTCCTCTTCCAGGCCATGCAGGCCACCCGCGCCTTCGCTGCTGCAACGGCCCAGGAACAGGTGCACGAACTCGTCACTGCCGCCGGGCGAGGGGAAGTAGCGGGTCATCGGCCACAGGGCGCTGAACGCAAGGCCGGCTTCTTCATCGGCTTCGCGGTGGGCGACTTCCTCAGGTTGCTCGTCCTTGTCGATCAGGCCGGCGACCAGCTCGATCAACCAGGGATTGGCCACCTTGCCCAAGGCGCCGACGCGGAACTGCTCGATCAGCACCACCTCGTCGCGCTGCGGGTCGTAGGGCAGTACACAGACGGCGTCGTGGCGCACGAACAGCTCGCGGCTGATCTCACGGCCCATTCCGCCGGCGAACAACTCGTGGCGCAGGTGCACCCTGTCGAGCTTGTAGAAGCCCTGGAAGCAGTTGATGCGCTCGACGATCTCGACCGCCGCAGGCACCGAATTCAACGTGTCTGACATGGGAATCCTCATTACCTCGTTTACCGCATCGCGCCATCCTACTCTGCGTGCCGCCGCGTTTCATCCCCTTGACGCGACCGTTCGGGCAGGCGGGACAGGCCGCCTTGTCTTTGATAGCTTAGTGGCGAACCGAAGGCCGTGCCGACGGTCCAAGGCCGATTCATCCAAGTTCTGCAAGGATCCTCATGACGCTTGTCAAACTGACTGCCGTGGCCGTGCTGGCACTGACCCTCGGCGCCTGCCAGAGCCTGTTCGCGCCCAATTACCGGGCTCCGCTGGAGGTCAAGCGCGAAGCCTGGGAGCACGTGAAACCTGGCTGCAGCGAAAGCGACTGCCCGCTGGTGAACATCGACACCGTGCACTTCCCGGCCCTGCCCAAGCTCGACGGCATCGTCGAGAAACGCCTGCTGCAACTGACCGAGGACAGCCAGCGCAGCAACGCACCGACCACCCTGCAAGCCTACGAACAGCAGTACCTGGCCAGCGCGCAGAAGCGCAACAGCAGCTACCTGCAGGCCAAGGTACGCGAGCAGCATGACGGACTGGTGATCGTCGAGCTGTCCAGCTACCTCGACACCGGCGGCGCCCATGGTATGCCGGGGCGCGCCTTCATCAACTATTCGCGCAAGCTGGACAAGGTGCTGACCCTGCAGGACATGCTGGTGCCGGGCCAGGAGGAAACCTTCTGGAAAACCGTGGAGGAATCGCACCGCGCCTGGATGATCAGCACCGGCATGGATAAAGACGCCGAGTTCGTGAAGACCTGGCCGTTCAAGCGCTCGCCACACGTGGCGCTGACCTACGGGGCGGTGGTGGTGAAGTACGAGGTGTATGCGATTGCGCCCTACTCCATGGGCCATGTGGAACTGAAGATCCCCTACCCGCGCCTCAATGGCGTGCTCAAGCCCGAGCTGTTCCCAGGTCGCGGCTGAAACGATCGGGGGAGCGGACAACGCCGCTCCCCCGATCGTGATACATCGATAATACCGGGCGGCTACGCCGCCCAAACACTTACACCTTCTTGTACAACTGGCTACCTTCCTGACGGAACCGCTCGGCCTGCTCACGCATGCCGTTCTCCACCGTCACATCCACGGTTTCGATCTTCGCGGCGTACTCACGCACTTCCTGGGTAATCTTCATCGAGCAGAACTTCGGCCCGCACATCGAGCAGAAGTGCGCGACCTTGGCCGACTCCTTGGGCAGCGTCTCGTCGTGGAAGGAACGGGCGGTGTCCGGGTCCAGGCCGAGGTTGAACTGGTCTTCCCAGCGGAACTCGAAACGTGCCTTGGACAGCGCGTTGTCGCGGATCTGCGCGCCAGGGTGGCCCTTGGCAAGGTCGGCGGCGTGGGCGGCGATCTTGTAGGTGATGATGCCGGTCTTCACGTCATCCTTGTTCGGCAGGCCCAGGTGCTCCTTGGGCGTGACGTAGCAAAGCATGGCGCAGCCAAACCAGCCGATCATCGCCGCTCCGATGCCGGAGGTGATGTGGTCGTAGCCGGGGGCGATGTCAGTGGTCAGCGGGCCGAGGGTGTAGAACGGCGCCTCGTCGCAGCACTCCAGCTGCTTGTCCATGTTCTCCTTGATCAGCTGCATCGGCACGTGGCCGGGGCCTTCGATCATGCACTGCACATCGTGCTTCCAGGCGATCTTGGTCAGCTCGCCGAGGGTTTCCAGCTCACCGAACTGGGCCGCGTCGTTGGCGTCGGCAATCGAACCTGGGCGCAGGCCGTCGCCCAGCGAGAAGCTGACGTCGTAGGCCTTCATGATTTCGCAGATCTCTTCGAAATGCGTGTACAGGAAGTTCTCCTGGTGATGCGCCAGGCACCACTTGGCCATGATCGAGCCGCCGCGGCTGACGATACCGGTCACGCGCTTGGCGGTCAGCGGTACGTAGCGCAGCAGCACACCGGCGTGGATGGTGAAGTAGTCCACACCCTGTTCGGCCTGTTCGATCAGGGTGTCGCGGAACAGCTCCCAGGTCAGGTCTTCGGCGACGCCCCCCACCTTCTCCAGGGCTTGGTAAATAGGCACGGTGCCGATAGGAACCGGCGAGTTACGGATGATCCACTCGCGGGTTTCGTGGATGTGCTTGCCGGTGGACAGGTCCATGACCGTGTCCGAACCCCAGCGGATGCCCCAGGTCAGCTTGGCCACTTCTTCCTCGATCGAGGAACCCAGAGCGCTGTTGCCGATGTTGCCGTTGATCTTCACCAGGAAGTTGCGGCCGATGATCATCGGCTCCAGTTCCGTGTGGTTGATGTTGGCCGGAATGATCGCGCGGCCGCGGGCGATTTCCTCGCGCACGAACTCAGGGGTGATCTCTTTGGGAATACTGGCGCCGAAGCTGTGGCCAGCGTGCTGCTGACTCAACAGGCCGGCGGCGCGGGCTTCCTGCAACTTCATGTTCTCGCGGATGGCGACGTATTCCATCTCGGCGGTAATGATGCCCTGGCGGGCGTAGTGCATCTGCGAGACGTTGGCGCCGGCCTTGGCGCGGCGCGGGTTGCGCACGTGGTTGAAGCGCAGCTTGGCAAGCTCGGCGTCGTTCAGGCGCTGCTGGCCGAAGTTCGAGCTCAGGCCACCCAGGCGCTCGGTGTCGCCACGGGCGTCGATCCACGCCGAGCGCACATCGCCCAGGCCCTTGCGCACATCGATGATGACGTTGGGGTCGGTGTAGGGGCCGGAGGTGTCGTAGACCAGCACCGGGGCGTTCTTTTCGCCGCCGAAGTCGGTGGGGGTGTCATGCAGGCTGATTTCGCGCATGGGCACGCGAATGTCGGGGCGCGAACCCTGAACATAGACCTTGCGGGAATTGGGCAGCGGCTGCACGGACTGCTGGTCGACTTGCGCCGACTCGCTGAGGTGGATCGTTTTTTCTTGTTTGCTCATCACAGGCTCTCCAGACGGCTTCCAGCGGGCGGAATGTCGGGGGAAGAACCTGAAAGGCACGGACGCACCCCTTGATGGGTGCAGTGCCGGATACCTGGAGTGCCATCGAGCATGAACGTCGACAATCCCGGACCTGGCACAAGAGGCTCCCGGGAAGTGAGAGCAATCTTGTTCCCTACGCAGGCGCTAACCTGATCAGGTTCAACGGGATCCGCACCTATGCGATCTCAGCCTTCGATTCAAGGCACCCCGACAAGAACGTGGGCAGTCTAGACTGGAGTGGCCGGCAAAGCCAAGCACTCTGATGCGGCCCGCCAGGGCCGGGTGATGAAAGGCGCGATGGGCGATTGTTGCCGGGTGCGCGTGGCACTACACTGGCGCATCTAACAAAACTCAACAGTTCAGAAATTCAAGGATCGTCCTATGCTGCGCAAACTTTCACTGGCGATAGCCGTGTCTTGTGCGTCCAACGGAGTGGTTTGGGCAGCGGACGTGCCCACGACGGTGAAGACCGACCTGGTCAGCGTCTACCAGGAAGCCGTCGACAACAACGCCGACCTTGCCGCCGCCCGCGCCGACTACGGCGCCCGCCGCGAGGTGGTGCCGCAGGCCCGCGCCGGCCTGCTGCCGAACCTGTCGGGCGGGGCCGAGATGATTAGCACCCGCACCAAACTGGACGAGCCTTCGATCACCTCCAACCGTGGTGGCAACAGCTGGAGCGCCACCTTGTCGCAGCCGATCTTCCGTGCCGACCGCTGGTTCCAGCTGCAGGCCGCCGAAGCGGTCAACGAACAGGCCGCACTGGAGCTGTCGGCCACCGAGCAGAACTTGATCCTGCAAACCGCCGAGAACTACTTCGCGGTGCTACGCGCCCAGGACAACCTGGCCTCGACCAAGGCCGAGGAAGCGGCCTTCAAGCGCCAGCTCGACCAGGCCAACGAGCGCTTCGACGTGGGCCTTTCCGACAAGACCGACGTGCTGCAATCCCAGGCCAGCTACGACACCGCCCGCGCCAACCGGATCATCGCCGAACGCCGCGTACAGGATGCCTTCGAGGCCCTGGTGACCCTGACCAACCGCGAATACGCCTCCCTCCAGGGCGTGGTCCACAGCCTGCCGGTGCAGGTGCCGACGCCCAACGACGCCAAGGCCTGGGTCGAAACCGCCGCGCGCCAGAACCTCAACCTGCTGGCCACCAACTACGCCGTCACCGCCGCCGAGGAAACCCTGCGCCAGCGCAAGGCCGGGCATGCCCCGACGCTCGATGCAGTGGCACGCTACCAGAAGGGCGACAACGACAACCTCGGCTTCACCAACCCAGCGCCGCAACCCGGCGTGCGCTATGGCGGCGATGTGGAGCAGACCAGCATCGGCTTGCAGTTGAACATTCCGATCTACAGCGGCGGCCTGACCAGCTCCCAGGTGCGCGAAGCCTACTCGCGCCTGAGCCAGACCGAACAACAACGCGAGAGCCTGCGCCGCCAGGTGGTGGAGAACACCCGCAACCTGCACCGCGCGGTGAACACCGATGTGGAGCAGGTGCAGGCACGCAAGCAGTCGATCATTTCCAACCAGAGCGCGCTGGAGGCCACCGAGATTGGCTACCAGGTCGGCACCCGCAATATCGTCGACGTGCTCGATGCCCAGCGCCAGCTGTACACCTCGGTGCGCGACTACAACAACAGCCGCTACGACTACATCCTCGACAACCTGCGCCTGAAGCAGGCGGCGGGTACCCTCAGCCCGCAGGACTTGCAGGACCTGGGGCGTTTTCTGAAGGCGGACTACAACCCCGACAAGGACTTCCTGCCGCCGGACCTGGCGGAGGCGGCGGCGAAGAATTTCGAACGTAGGCCCTGATTTTCGTCGTCTGTCCGGGCCCTATCGCGGGGCAAGCCCGGGGTACACCGCTGCCCTTCAGAACAGCGGTGTACCTGTGGGAGCGGGCTTGCCCCGCGATAGGGCCCTCAAAATCAACGAAGAAGCCGCGCCAAACCGTCGAGCAGCCGTTGCAGCGCCCCCTGGTTGGCCTGCATCACCGCCCTGCCCGCCTCGCCCATGCGCCGCGCATCCTGCGGCAACTCGACCAACCTGCGCACTTCCTGCGCCAACCCCTGGGCATCGTCCACCTGGCGCAACGCACCGGCCTCGCGCAGCATCGCGCTGATCTCGAGGAAGTTGAACACATGCGGCCCGGTGATGACCGGCAGCGCCAGCGCCGCCGGCTCCAGCGGGTTGTGCCCGCCCGTGGGCACCAGGCTGCCGCCGACGAAGGCGATATCGGCCAGGGCATAGAGGAATAACAGCTCGCCCATGGTGTCGCCGAGCAGCACCTGGGTATTGCTGTCGACCCTCTCGCCAGTGGATCGACGTGCAACGGTGAACGCCTCGGCACACAACGCATGCACCGCCGCGAAACGCTCCGGGTGACGCGGCACCAGAACCAGCAACGCATCGCTGTGCACTGCCAGCAACTGGCGATGCGCCTGGAGGATCAACGCATCTTCGCCCTCGTGGGTGCTGGCGGCGATCCACACCGGGCGCTGCGCTGCAGCCCATTGTTCACGTAACTGGCGAGCACGCGGCAACAGCTGCTCGTCCACCTTCAGGTCGAACTTGATCGAACCAGTCACCTGCACGCACTCGGCACGCGCACCCAGGCTGCGAAAACGCTCGGCCTCGGCCTCGGTCTGCACGGCGATCAGGCTCATTTCCTCGAGCATCGGTCGGGTCAGGCCGGCGAAGCGGGCATAGCCACGTGCCGAGCGTTCGGACAACCGCGCATTGGCCAAGGCCACCGGAATGCCGCGCTTGGCGCACTGATGAATATGATTGGGCCACAGCTCGGTTTCCATGATGATGCCCAGGCGCGGCTGCACATGATCGAGGAAACGCCCGGCGGCCCAAGGCAAATCGTAGGGCAGGTAGCAGTGCTGGATGCGCGGCTCGTCCTTGAACATCGCGCGGATGCGCTCGGAGCCGGTGGGGGTCATGCAGGTCAGGGTGATCGGCAGGTCCGGGTAGGCCTGGAGCAAGGCGCGCACCATGGGCGCGGCGGCAATGCTCTCGCCCACCGACACCGCATGCACCCAGATGCCGCCACGACGCATCGTCGGCAAGCCACGGGCAAAGCGATCGGCAATACGCTGTCGGTAGGCCGGCGCCTTGCGACCACGCAGGAACAGGCGCAGCGCAACCAGCGGCAGGCCCAGGTGAAACAGCAAGCTATAGAGGGTTCTGTTCATGGCGGCGAAGTGTACAAGGATCGGTGGAAAAAGGCCTGCTAGCCAATCGCCTTCAGGTGCACGGCGAAGCGCTGCGCCAACCACTGCGCCGCCGGCCCCAGCGGCTGGTCGCGACGCCAGGCCAGTTCGACCACCAGCGCCGGAGGCCGCCATTCGCTGGCCAGTTCCACCATATGCGCCTGGTAGGTCGGGTACTGCACCACATGGCGCGGCAACCAGGCCCAGCCCAGGCCGCGCATCAGCAGCTCGGCCATGGCGTAGAAGCTGTCGGCGCGCCACACCTGCGGGCTGATCGCCTGGCCGCCGGGGTAGTCGCTCTCCTGGGGCGCGATCAATAGCTGGCGATGACGCGCCAATTGCTGGCGGGTGACGCTGCCCAGGTGGGCCAGGGGATGGCCCACGGCGCACACGGTGACCATTTCCACGCTGCCCAGGACACGTCGCTCCAGCGATGTCGGAATGCTCTCGTGGTGGAAGAACAAACCCAGGTCGGCGCGCCGCTCAACCAGCTTGCGCGCCACATCGCCCTGGGCGGCGCTGGCCAGTTGCACTGGCAGATAGGGGTAGCGGCTAGCCAGTTCGTCCAGGCTGTCGATCACCGGCTGGTAAGGCATGGCTTCGTCCTGGGCCACCCGCAGCAGCGCTTCCTGGCCACGCATCAGGGCCAGCGCCCGGCCTTCCAGGTGCTCGCACTGGCGCAGCAACTCGCGGGCATCTTCCAGCAGCGCGGCGCCACTCTCGGTCAGCTTAGGCTGGCGACCACTGCTGCGCTCGAACAAGGTCACGTCGAGGTCGGCCTCCAGCAACGCGATGGCGCTGCTCACTGCCGACTGGGCCTTACGCTGCGCCCGCGCTGCCGCAGAAAACGAGCGCAATTCGGCGACCTGGACGAACAGGCGTAGCTGTTCGAGGTTCCACTGTTCGGCCATCGACCTATCTCCATAAACGATAGGTAATGACTTTACCCCATCCAGGTAGCGCCTAGAATGCCCGCTCAGTAACGGAGAAATCGGACCATGAACGCCTACCTCTACCTCACCATCGCCATCTTCGCCGAAGTCATCGCCACCGCCTCCATGAAGTCGGTCAAGGGCTTGAGCACACCGCTGCCGCTGATGCTGATGATCTGCGGCTACATCCTGGCGTTCTGGATGCTCACCCTGGTGGTACGCACCATCCCCATCGGTATCGCCTACGCCATCTGGGCCGGGATGGGCATCGTGCTGATCAGCGTGGCAGCGCTGGTGATCTACGGGCAGAAGCTGGACACCCCGGCCATGCTCGGCATGGCCATGATCGTCGGCGGCGTGGTGGTGATCCAGCTGTTCTCCAAGACCACGGGGCATTGATCGATAGGCACATGTGCCTGACGCGGGCTGTATACTGGGCAATCGTTCCAGTCTTCGAGGTACCCGCATGCCATCCGCCATTTCCACTGACGTACTCATCGTCGGCGCCGGGGTCGCAGGGCTCTGGCTCAACGCCCGGCTGCGCCAGCTGGGCTATTCGACGGTGCTGGTGGAACGCGCGAGCCTGGGCGGCGAGCAAACCATCAAGTCCCAGGGCATCATCCATGGCGGCACCAAATATGCCCTGCATGGCGCCCTCACCGGCGCCTCGGAAGCCATCGCCGACATGCCCCGGCGCTGGCGCGAGGCGCTGTCGGGCAGTGGTGAACTGGACCTGAGCCGCACCCGGCTGCTGTCCGATGCGCATTACCTGTGGTCGCCCGGCACCCTGGCCGGCAACCTCACCAGCTTCTTCGCCAGCAAGGCGGTGCGCGGCCGGGTCGACCAGGTCAAGGGCGAGCAACTGCCGCCCGCCCTGCAAGACCGCGCCTTCAAGGGCAAGGTCTATCGCCTGGCAGAACTGGTGATCGACGTGCCTAGCCTGCTGGCCAACCTCGCCCAATTGGCTGGCAACAGCCTGCTGGCCGGTGAGCGCATAGAGCCATTGCATGAAGGTGACGAGCTGGTGGGCCTGGTGGTCGATGGCCGCGAAATTCGCGCACAACGTGTAGTGCTCAGTGCCGGTGGCGGCACCGCGGCCTTGCTCAAGGCGCTGGGCCTGGAACAGCCCGGCATGCAGCTGCGGCCGCTGCACATGGTCATCGCCAAGGGGCCGAACCTCAAGCCGCTGTACGCCCACTGCCTGGGTGGCGGGCCCAAGCCCCGGGTCACCGTGACCACCCACCCGGGCAGCGATGGCCAGTGGGTCTGGTACCTGGGCGGCGACCTTGCCGAAGCCGATGGCGTAGCACGCGAGCCCGCAGCGCAGATCGCCGCAGCGCAAAAAGAAATCGCCAGCCTGCTGCCCTGGGTCGACCAAAGCCTGGTGCGCTGGGCCACCCTGCGCATCGACCGCGCCGAGCCTGCGCAATCGGGCCTGGTGCGCCCGGACAACGCCTTCCTCGCCGAACAGCAGCGCCTGCTGGTGGGCTGGCCAACCAAGCTGGCCCTCGCGCCAGACTTCACCGACCGCGTGCTGGCCAGTTTCGAGCGCGACGGCGTACGCCCCCTCGCCCACCCCGACCTCAACGACCTGCCACGCCCGCCGCTGGGCGTGCCCGCCTGGGAGCAACTGCTGCCATGAGCCTGCCAACCCTACACGACTTCCACCGCCCACTGGGCAGCACCGGCCTCAAGGTTTCGCCGCTGGGCCTGGGCACGGTCAAGCTGGGCCGCGACCAGGGCGTGAAATACCCCACCGGCTTCACCATTCCAGGCGACGACGAAGCCCGCCTGCTGCTGGCCCAGGCGCGGGAGCTGGGCATCAACCTGATCGACACCGCCCCCGCCTATGGCCGCAGCGAAGAGCGCCTGGGGCCGCTGTTGCGCGGC
Organism: Pseudomonas sp. NPDC089554; assembly: GCF_050280645.1. Classification (NCBI taxonomy): domain Bacteria; kingdom Pseudomonadati; phylum Pseudomonadota; class Gammaproteobacteria; order Pseudomonadales; family Pseudomonadaceae; genus Pseudomonas; species Pseudomonas sp. NPDC089554. The sequence goes on along the minus strand of NZ_JBNNVR010000010.1, from coordinate 47,966 downwards.
CAGCGCGAGCAATGGGTGATCGTCAGCAAGGTCGGCGAAGAATTCGACGATGGCCAGTCACGCTTCGACTTCAGCGCAGCGCACACCCGCCGCTCGGTGGAACGCAGCCTGAAGCGTCTGGAAACAGATCGTATCGAATTGGTGCTGGTGCATTCCGATGGCAACGACCTGGCCATCCTCGAGCAGCAGGAGGTGTACCAGACCCTCGCCGCGCTCAAGCAGGAAGGCAAGATCCTCGGCTATGGTTTCTCCGGCAAGACGGCGGCGGGCGGCCTGAAAGCGTTGGAACAAGGCGACTGCGCCATGGTCACCTATAACCTGAACGAACAGGCGGAGCGCCCGGTGCTGGACTACGCTGCCGAACACGGCAAGGCCATCCTGGTGAAGAAAGCCCTGGCCAGCGGTCACATCTGCCTGGCCCCTGGCATCGACCCGGTGCAGGCCAGCTTCGAGCTGTTGTTTGCCCACCCCGGCGTCAGCAGTGCTATCGTCGGCACCATCAACCCTGTGCACCTGGCCCACAACGTGGCCACCGTCGCCCGTATCCTGGGCCAGGCCTGAGCCGCCAGCGCGGCCGCCCAACGCAAGGAGGAGCCTCGTGGCGCGAACGCTGATCCGCAAGAACCCGAGCAACTTCAAGACCCTGCCACTGCATGTCGAAGCGACCCCCGACGGCTTGACCTACAAGAGCATCGGCATGCCGCTGAACTTCGCCCAGACGCTACAGCGGCGCAAGGCAATCAGCGTCAGCGACAACGAGCATTTCGTCACGGAACTGGCTAACCTCGGGGTTTCGGTGCGCCTGACCCTGCACTGGCAGAACCGCGACTACTGGGTATTGGTGCGCCAGCGACGCCAGGACCGCGGCGATGTGGTGCTGAAGCTGATCTCGGGCTATGTGCCGGCCCAGGAACTGAACATTCCGTTGCACACGGCCATCCAGGAAGTGGCCGAGGAGTGCCTGCTGGAAACGCCTGAAGGCTGGCTGGGCGGGCGCTTCAACGACACTTGGCTGCCCGCCCCCTACGCGGCGGCCCTGCATTACCGGGAAACGCCACCTTTCGAGCTGTTCCCAGCCTCCGGCGCGGCGCGGCCGGTGCACTGCGCCAACCTGATGCTGCTGGAGCGACCTCGGGCTTATGTACACCTGCCCACCGCCTCGCTGCAATTGATCTACGACCTGCGCTTGCAGGTGCCGAAGGACGTCAAGTCGTTGAGCCTGTTCCACGTCGATGAACGACTGGAGGGTGGCCAGTTGGTGGCGCGCCTGAACCGCAAGCGCCCTGACCTGTACCTGATGCCGCTCAAGGATGGCCAGCCAACTGCCGAACTCTACACCCTGAAGAAAGACCAGCTGGTGCCGGCGAGCACACGCGGCCTGTACTTGGCGGAAAGCTTCGCGCGCCAGGAAGGCTGGGTGGTGAAGGATGAACGAGTACGCTGGAAGGAATGGTTGAAGCAGCAGGGCCTGGAAGAGCCGAAAGCCAGCAAGGCGTCGCACTTGCAGCGCTTCAGTGACAAGGCAAAAGCGCTGCTGCGACGGGCCCGCACGTCGCTGCAAAAATAACGAAAGGGGCTGCAATGCAGCCCCTTTCGATATCCATCAGTTCTTGCGGATCTTCTCGACGATCGCAGTGGTCGAGCTGTTTTCTACCAGCCCCAGCACCTTCACCGTGCCGCCATAGGCCGTGACGATATCGGCCCCGACCACCTGGTCAATGCCATAGTCGCCACCCTTGACCAGCACGTCCGGCTTGACCTGGCGCAGCAGGTTCTCGGGCGTGCCTTCGGGGAAGCTGATGACCCAGTCCACCGCGCCCAGGCCTGCCAGCACGGCCATGCGCCGGTCGACACTGTTGATCGGCCGACCAGGCCCTTTCAGGCGGCTTACCGAAGCGTCGTCGTTGACTGCGACGATCAACCGGTCGCCCTGGGCCCGCGCCTGCTCGAGGTAGGTCACATGGCCCGCGTGGAGGATGTCGAAGCAGCCGTTGGTGAAAACGATCTTTTCGTTGTGCGCGCGGGCATCGTCGATGGCCAGCAGCAGTTGCTCCAGGCCCAGTACACCACGCTCGGAACCTTCCTCGCGCTGGATCGCCCGGCGCAGCTCAGGGGCACTGATGGCGGCGGTACCCAGCTTGCCAACCACGATGCCGGCAGCCAGGTTGGCCAAGGCGACAGCATGGGGCAGGTCTTCGCCAGCGGCGATGGCCGCGGCCAGGGTGGAGATCACCGTATCGCCGGCACCGGTCACGTCGAACACTTCGCGAGCACGGGCCGGCAGGTGCAGGGGTGGATGGCCGATGCGCAGCAGGGTCATGCCGTGCTCGCCGCGGGTCACCAGCAAGGCACCGAGGTCGAGCTCTTCGAGCAGCTTCAGGCCTTTACCAACCAGTTCGGTTTCGTCGGCGCAACGGCCAACGATGGTTTCGAACTCGCTCAGGTTCGGGGTGATCAGGCTGGCACCACGGTAGATGGAAAAGTCCTTGCCCTTGGGGTCGGCAAGCACCGGAATGCCCTTGGCCCGGGCCGCCTCAATCAGGCTCTGGTGGTTGCGCAGGGCACCCTTGCCGTAGTCCGACAGCACCAGCACCTTGACCCCATCGAGCAGGTTGTCGACTTCCGCACCCAGCGACAGCGGGTCAGTGGCGAACGGCTCTTCGAAATCGATGCGCAGCAGTTGCTGGTGGCGGCTCATGACCCGCAGCTTGACGATGGTCGGCTGGTGGGCGATGCGCTGGAAGATCGAACGCACGCCGACAGCTTGCAAGCTATTGGCCAGGCTCTCGGCGGCCTCATCCTGGCCGGTGACGCCGACCAGCGAGGCCGGCGCACCCAGCGCGGCGATGTTCAAGGCGACGTTGGCCGCGCCACCCGGGCGGTCCTCGATCTGGTCGACCTTGACCACCGGCACCGGCGCTTCAGGCGAAATACGCGAGGTACCGCCATGCCAGTAGCGGTCGAGCATGACATCGCCGACCACCAATACCGGGGCTTGATCGAAACGCGGCATGGACAACTTCATGGACAACCCATCAGACAGAATGAACAGGGGCGGGATATTAGCACAGAGGCTAATGACACCACGTCAATTGACGATTCGCCGCACCCAGAACAGTTCGTGACGCCTGACCGCCTTGCGGAAGAATTCGTCGTCACCCGTCACCGGCCAGCGCCGCGCGCCGAGCAGCCACTGGATCAAGCGGCGCACACGCTCCTTGAGCGGCAACGGCCCGCGCAGGTCATGCTGCATGCCCAAGGCCATGGCTTTGTCCAGCTGGGTCTCGGGGTCCAGCGAAGGGCTCCACAGGCGATCGGATGGCAGCGGCTCGAGGGTGGGCGGCAAGGCAACACCCGTGCCTGCCGGGCCCATTGGCCAGCGGTCGTTGTCGTGCAGGTGGTTGGCGTAGAACAGCGCGGTGCCGGGCTTGCACTGGCTCTGCGCGATGGCCTGGAAAATCGCCTGGGTGGTGGCGACGTGGTCGGCATGGGGGTCCAGCTCGGGGTGCGGGGTGATGATGACTTCGGGGCGATAGTGCTCAAGCACGGCCACAAGGTCCGCCACCAGGTTGTTCCAGGTGGGCGCACCATCGCTATCGGCTGGCAGTTGCAATGGGTTGTGGCGCCGCACGCTGCGGATGTCGCTTTCACCTGACTCACGCGAACCGAATGCCTTGCCGGGCTCCCCGACCATCGCCGGCAGTTGCAGGCAGTAGTAGCCCAGTTGCACGCAGTGGCTGGCCTTCACGCCGCCCCACAGCGGTACCGCCATGCTGTCCCAGCTGCGCAGGCGCCCTTTCAGGCGGGCAGCGCCAGCGCTGTCCAGGCCCAGTTCCTGGTAACTATCGGCCTCGATTTCACCCTGGGTCAGGGTGGCGATGGCAACCTCGGGGCTACGGCTGTAGAAGCCGAATGCCGCGAGCTCCGCATCATCGGCGTGGGGCGCGAGGATCAGCGTGCGCTGCTGGCGGTAGTCCGGGCTGGCCATGACATAAAGCCGCGCCTCGCGACGCACCCGGCAATGTCGACCACGTATCACCAACTCACCGCTGGCCAATTGCTCGCGCTGGCCGGACAGGTTGAGGTAGCGCTGGCCGCTGGCGCGCCGTTCGAAGTCCTGGCGGTCATCGCCAACCTCGATGAACGGGTCCAGCCAGCGGCCCAGCCAGCAATGCTGCACGCGAACACAGAGGATCAGGGTCTCCCCTTCCTCCAATTCATGGGACAACACTACCCGTCCACCCTCGAGGGTGACGGGTTGTGAGTGCGCGTCATCGGGGAAAAGGTATTGGTAGTCGTCGCTGCTGCGGTAGAAGAGGTGGTCGGCAAACCACGCCTCGTGGGCAACCCAGGCCAACAGCAGCACCAAGGGCAGCAACCACCAGACGACGGCCACACCCAAGGCCAGGGCAGCCAACAGCACGGCCAGCAGGGACATGCGCTTTCTACGACGGTGAGCCTTCAAGAGCAGTTGCTTGCGTGCGCTCATTACTCAGACCTGATAGACCGCCACCTTCCGGCACCAACGGTCTTTGTATTCACGATCGGCGCGACCGAACGAGTAACGCAGGGGCTTGCCCGTCGCCCTGGCGTCTTCCCAGGCCTGCTGGGTGTTGACGAAGCTCAATACGCTACCAGGGCTGAAAGCACGGCTCTGCGGATCGACCCCGCCATTGATGTACTCCAGCGACACCCATTCTGGCGCCTCGACCCTGTACAGAACCTGAACGGCCACCGGTGCACCATCGAGCAGCACCAGCGAGCCTGTCATGAACTCGCGCAGCAGGCTGAACACCTCCACCAGGCCCTGCTTGCCCGGCACCTCGAACCCCCAGCGGCGCTGGAACAGGTCGGCGTACATCGCTGCCTGCTCGGCAGGCGTGAAGTCGCTCATGGGCCGCAGGCTGCCACCCGACTCTTCGAGCAGACGCAGCTCGCGCCGCTGGTTGTAGCGAAACTTCTTCGAGTAGTCCTCCGGCTCGCGGGCCAGCGCCAAGCCCTCGGGCTGGCTACGCAGGGTTGCGATATTGCCGGCATTGAGTTCGGAGACATAGCCCATGCGCTGACGCACCGGCACCTGCACGGATGCCGCGATCGGCAGGATGACCTCGGCATTGCCCAGGTCCAGCAGGCCACGCTTGCGCTCGCGCTTGAGCACATCCTTGGACAGCGCCAGGTACCGCCCTGAACAGGGCATGGCGCCTAGCAACTGGCCGTCGACGTACCAACCCAGGTAGCGAACCGGCAGTTCGAGAAACGCCGACAGCCGCGCCACCACCTCGGGGTGTGTGACGAAGCTGCCGCCATATCGATGCCATGCCTTGGCGTAGTCTGTTGCGTCGATCTCCTGCCAACCCCGTTCACGCCACGCGCGCAACAGGTTCAGCATACGTCCGCGGCCTGCGTCGGCTTGTCGTCGTCGCCTTCTTCGAATTCGCGGGCATGCAGACGCGCGTAGTGCCCGTTGCGCGCCAGCAGCTCGTCGTGCGAGCCACGCTCGACGATACGACCGTCCTCCATCACCAGGATCAGGTCGGCCTTCTCGATGGTCGACAGGCGGTGGGCGATCACGATCGTGGTGCGGTTCTGCACCACGTGGTCGAGCGCGGCCTGGATGTGACGTTCCGACTCGGTGTCCAGCGCCGAGGTGGCTTCGTCGAGAATCAGCAGCGGCGCATCCTTGAGCAAGGCCCGGGCAATCGCCAGGCGCTGGCGCTGCCCGCCGGACAGCAGCACGCCGTTCTCTCCCACCAGGGTGTCGTAACCCTGGGGCATCTTGCGGATGAACTCATCGGCATAGGCCTCGCCGGCCGCCTTGTGCACCGCCTCGATGGGCGCACCGGCCAGGTCGCCGTAGGCAATGTTGTTGGTGACCGTGTCATTGAACAGGGTCACCTGCTGGCTCACCAGAGCGATGTGACGGCGCAGGTTGCGCAGAGTGAATGCCTGCACTTCGTCGCCGTCGAGCAGGATCTGCCCCTGCTCGTGCTGGTAGAAGCGCGGGATCAGCCCAGCCAGGGTCGACTTACCGCTGCCGGAGCGTCCGACCAGCGCCACCATTTGCCCAGGTTCGGCGACGAAGCTGATGTCGTCGAGCACCTTCTTGTCGGTGCCTGGGTATTGGAAGCTGAGGTTGCGCACCTCCAGGCGACCCTGCACGCGCTCGCGCTCGATGCTGCCGCTGTCGACTTCCGGCGCTTCGTCGAGTTGCTCGAAGATGCTTTCCGCACCGGCCACACCGCGCTGGATGGTCGAGCTGACCTCGGAAAGCTGGCGGATCGGCTTAGGCAGCAGGCCGGCCATGGTGATATAGGCCACCAGGTCCCCGGCGGAAGCCTCGCCACGCAGCAACAGCACCAGGAACATCACGACGGCCATGGCGCTGTAGGTCACCAGTTGCAGGGTCGGGGTGTAGACCGCGCCGGTCTTGGTCATCGACAACTGCTTTTTGGTGTTGCTCAGGCTGGCCTGCTTGAAACGGTCCTGCTCGTAGGTCTCACCGCCGAAACTGCGCACGACGCGGTAACCATGGATGGTTTCCGAGGCCACGTGGGTGACATCGCCCATGGACACCTGGATCTTCTTGCTCTGCTTGCGGAACTTGCGGCTGGTGCTGCTCACCATCAGGGCGATGATCGGCAGGATCGCCACCATCACCAGCGTGAGCTTCCAGTTCATCCACAACAAGGTGCAGAACAGGAAGACCACGGTCATGCCTTCGCGGATCACCACCTTGATAGCATCGGTGGCCGCGCCGGTCACCATGGTCACGTTGAAGGTGATGCGCGAGATCAGATGCCCGGAGTTGTGCTTGTCGAAATACTGGTTGGGCAACTCGAGCAGCTTGTTGAACAGCACCACCCGCAGGTCATGTACCAACCCCAGGGAAACCCGGGCGAGGAAATAGTTGCCCAGGTACGAGCCGACGCCTTGCCAGGCGGCGATTGCCACGATCATCAGCGGCACGGCCTGCAGCAGGCGCAACTCGCCTAGCCAGGGGTTGCCTGGAAACAACACGGCATCCGGGTTGGCCAGGCCGTCGACGAAGTACTTGAGGATGTAGGCCAGCATTGGCTGCGTCGAGGCGAACAGCAAAAAGCCTACGATGCTGAGGATGAACAACCCGATGTAAGGGCGCACATAGGTCAACAGGCGGAAATAGATCGCCAGGGTGGACTGAGGGCGAGGTTCAGGACTGCTCATGGGAATCCGCACACTAAAATGAGGCGCCGATCATATCACAGCGACTTTTCACCCCCATGAAACCGACAGCAGCGACACCTCGCCAAGTCAGATAAGATAACTGGCCTGTTTATCGGAGGTTATGCATGCAAGCACTGGATCATTCCGCCTACCTGGCTCTACGCGAAGACGCCCAGGTGCTGGAGGCCGACGGTTCCGGCGACAAGGTGCTGCGTTTGCGTGACGGCCACATGCTCAAGCTGTTCCGGCGCAAGCGCCTGCTCAGCTCGGCGCTGTTCTTCCCCTATGCCGAACGCTTCGCCGACAATGCCAAGGCCCTTGCCAGCCTGGGCATCCCCTGCCCGGCAGTGATCGCCACCTACCGTATTGCCAGCATTGCCCGTGACGCCGTGTATTACCAGCCGCTGCCCGGGCAGACCTTGCGCCAATTGCTCGATGACGCGCCCCAGGGCCAGGCGCTGCGCACGCAGCTCGGGCGCTTCGTCGCACGGTTGCATGAAGCAGGGGTTTACTTTCGCTCGCTACACCTGGGCAATGTGGTACTGACGCCCGAGCAGGAACTGGGGCTGATCGACATCGCCGACCTGCGCTGCCAGCGCCGTGCCCTGCGCGACAGCCAGCGCGAGCGCAACTTCCACCACATGCTGCGCTATTCGCAGGACCGTCTGTGGCTGTTGGGCGAGGACGCTGGCGAAACCTTTCTGGAAAGCTATCGCCAGGAACTGGAACGGGGCCAGAGCCGGCCCCGTCCACGCTTGCTGAACAACCTGCGGCAGTTGCTCGACTAGCGGCCGATTACCACCACGGTTGCATTCTTGCGGTTGGCGAAACTTGCCAATACGCGCATCTGGTGCTGCTCGAGCCAAGTGGTGAGCCACGGCTCGCCAGGACGACCTTCCAGCACGAAGTAACTGTATTGCTGGACAGCTTTGCCGTGGATCACATCATTCTGCGGCGGTGAGACCACATAGCCACGCCCAGCGTAATAGCTGACCCGGCCATCGTCGTAGTAGACCTTGGCCTGCGGATCCAGATTGGCAGAGACCCACTCTCCAGCCTCGATCAAGTGCGTTTTGCGTGCCCCCGTGGAAATCACGTTGGACAGCATCATCAGCAGCCCCACAACCAGCAACACCTTGCTCATGCGTGGAAAGCGACTCGCGAAATGCCAGATGCCGACTGCCAGCAAAGGCACGGTCAGCAGGTTCAGGAAGCTGAGGTAACGGCCATTCATGAACTGCATGTTGATGAAGAACAACATCAACACCGCCAGGTACATCAGCGCGGCCCAGGCAAACACCTGATAGTCGCGCAGATAGGTACGTAACGCCCGCCAGCTTTCGTGCCTCAGGAACGGCAGGGAGAACGGGCCGCTCAATGACACGAACTTGATCAACAACGCCGCCAGCATGCCGAAGAAGACGATACGGCCTGTTTCATCACGCGAATACTTGTAAGTCATGCTGTCGCCGAACTGATCGGCTACCTGGCGAAAAGCGGCGTAGACCCCCCTAGGGTCGAGCATCTCCAGGTAGACCTGCACCCGCCCAGAAGTAGCCCCGCCCTTGGCTAGCAAGGCCAACAGACCGACAACACCACCAAGCAGCGGCAACACCAAGAACTGAACCAGGCGCTTAACCCCATGCTCCTCGCGCACCCCCACCAACAGCCAAAGCAGCAAAGCCACCTCCAGCACGAGCGCCTCGAGGCGGAACAACATTGCCGAGCCGATCGCCAGGTGGATTGCTGATGCACGCAACCATCCGCCTCGCGCCTGCCAGCGCATCACCAGCCACAAGGCCAGCACACAGAAGAACCAGAAGCCATACTCGCGGATAATGTCATTACGGAACTGGTTTACTGCCGGCATCGCCAATACCACCAGGCAAGCCCAGCCCGCAGCAGCTGGCGCACGCTGGCGCACGACGTCCACCAATAGCGCACAGGTGCCGGCCATGAACAGTCCACACCACAAGTGCGCGCACCACTCCAAGGGCAGGCGAGTTACCACGTGGGTGGCGGCGAGCAGGTAGGTGAACCAAGGCCAGTTGAAAAACTGCCAGGCCACCTGCGGCCCTTCAAGACTTACACGTTCGGCAATGCTCAGGTAGAACGCAGCATCTCGCCCGAGTGTCGGACTGCCAAACACTGCAATCACCGAAAGCAAAAGGCTGGCGAAGAAAGCCAGCCTTACAGGATACTCCCCAACAATCCTTGCAACGAACTTACCCAATCCGGCATCCATCCTGTCGACAACAGTACTCATTGAAATCCTTAAGCCACCACCAGCCGTGAGGCCTTGCGCAGGTACGTCCAACGCATCGCTTGCATAGGGCTCAGACGCAAGGCTTGGCCGTAGAAGCGTCGCGCCGAGCTGCGGTCACCCGACAGCAGCGCGGCTCGGAACAGCGACAGGTAACGCTGCGCCCTGTAGCGCACGCTCAGGTCCTGACACTCGTCAGGCAAGCTGGCGAACACCTCATCGACCAGGTTCATCGCATAGTCTTCTTCGTTCTCACGATTGTGCCGCAGGCTGTCCGGGTGCTTGTGGATACGCGCAATGGGGACATCGGTGGTCACCACCTTGGCGTTTACCACCAGGAAGGCGAACACCGGAATGTCCTCGCTGGTCCGCAAGCCCTCAGGGTACGGACGGCGCAGCAGGAGCTCACGGGCGAACAGCGTGCAGCAATGCGAAACGGTGATGCGCTTTTCCAGCAGATAACTGCGAGCCAACTCCCGCGCGCTTGCCCGCGGCACGGGTGTCGGCAGGCGCAAGCGCTCCTTGCCATCCGGGAACACCGAGATCTGCCCACCCAGCACCATGCCAACATCAGCGTTGGCTCGCAGCACCTCGCGCAATGTCTCGATGGCACCTGGTGCCAACTCATCATCGGCGTCGAGCAGCAGCACGTAGCGACCGCGCGCCAAGGCGATACCCTTGTTGCGCGCTGCGGCGGCACCGGCATTGGCCTGGTCGACGACCTGCAACTGCGGATAGCGGGCTGAGTAGCCGGCCAGTACCTCCAGGGTGTTATCCCTGGAGCCGTCATTGACCACGATCAGCTCGAGGTCATCGGCCCATTGGCCAAATACCGAATCGAGTGCCCGCGGCAGCAACTTGCCATAGTTGTAGGCTGGAACGACCAGGCTGATCAGGACTTCAGGACTCTTCATACTCTGGCGCACCCTCTTTAACCACAAGGATGTCTTCCATGATCAGATACTGCAGGTCAGAACCGTAGAACATGTTCAGTGCATCGGTCGGCGAACAGATCATCGGCTCGCCACGACGATTGAGCGACGTGTTCAGCGAAACGCCATTGCCAGTCAGCGCTTCCAGCGCCTTCATCATGTCGTAGTAACGCGGATTGTACTCCCGCTTCAGGACCTGCGCACGGGACGTCCCGTCCTCGTGGACCACCTCCGGCACGCGGGTTTTCCACTCCTCGGCCACTTCGAAGGTAAAGGTCATGAACGGCGCCGGGTGGTCGACCTTGATCATCTGCGGCGCAACGGTGTCGAGCATCGACGGGCAGAAAGGTCTCCAGCGCTCGCGGAACTTGATCTGCTCGTTGATGCGGTTGGCCACGCCCGGCACGCTCGGGCAGCCGATGATCGAACGACCGCCCAGGGCGCGCGGCCCGAACTCCATGCGGCCCTGGAACCAGGCCACCGGGTTGCCATCGACCATGATCTTGGCGATGCGCTCGGGCATGTCGTTGAGCTTGCGCCACTTGGGCGCATTCGGGTGGCGGGCACAGGCGGCGATCACGTCTTCGTTGGAGTACGCAGGGCCAAGGTACACGTGCTCCATCTTCTCGACCGGCACACCACGGGCGTGGGAAACATAGGCCGCAGCCCCCACGGCAGTACCGGCATCGCCGGATGCTGGCTGCACGAACAGCTCCTTGAGGTCTGGGCGGGAAATGATCTTCTGGTTGAGCTTGACGTTCAGTGCACAGCCACCCGCGAAGGCCAGCTTGCCGGTTTCCTTGAGGATGTCGCCCAGGTAATGGTCGATCATCTGCAACGCCAGCTTCTCGAACAGCGCCTGCATGCTCGCCGCGTAGTGAATGTACGGCTCGTCGGCGATGTCGCCTTCGCGCTTGGGGCCCAGCCATTCGATCAGCTTGGGCGAGAAGTAGAAGCCCTTGCCCTTCTCTTTATAGCGGCGCAGGCCGATGACATTGGCGTAGTCGGTATTGATGACCAGCTCGCCATTTTCGAAGCTGGCCAGACGCGAGAAGTCGTACTTGCTGGCGTCACCGTACGGCGCCATGCCCATGACCTTGAACTCGCCATCGAGCATCTCGAAGCCCAGGAACTCGGTCATCGCGCCGTACAGGCCGCCGAGCGAATCCGGGTCGAAGAACTCCTTGATCTTGTGGATCTTGCCGTTTTCGCCATAGCCGAAGAAGGTGGTGGCGTATTCGCCCTTGCCGTCGATGCCGAGGATCGCGGTCTTTTCCTTGAAGCCCGAGCAGTGGTAGGCGCTGGAAGCGTGGGCCAGGTGGTGCTCGACCGGCTCGATCTTGACCTTCTTCGGGTCGAAGCCCAGTTGTTCCAGGCACCAGACGATCTTCTTGCGGTAGCGCTTGTAGCGACGGTTGCCCATCAGGATCGCGTCAAGGGCGCGATCCGGGGCGTACCAGTAGCGCTTGGCGTAGTGCCAGCGGGCCTTGCCGAACAGGCTGATAGGCGCGAAGGGAATGGCCACCACGTCGACGTCCGAAGGCTTGATACCGGCCTGCTCCAGGCAGAACTTCGCCGACTCGTAGGGCATGCGGTTCTTCGCATGCTTGTCACGCACGAAGCGTTCTTCTTCGGCGGCGGCAATCAGCTTGCCGTCGATGTACAGGGCCGCGGAAGGGTCATGGCTAAGGGCGCCGGACAGGCCAAGAATCGTCAATGCCAAGGGTTCAGCCTCTTCATTCGCTAGGGATGCGCCGGCGGCCTCATGGGCGGGCGGCGGCTAAAGGGCGCGATTATAGCGCAAACATAGAAGGCACACTGCCCCCACCGGTAACCAGACACTTCACTCGGCGATCAGCCAGTCCAGGCGGTGGCTGCCGGCGGTCTGCGCCAGTTCTTTGGCCAGCCAGGGCAGCAGTTCGCGCAGTTCGTCTTCCAGCCCCCATGGCGGGTTGGCGATGGCCAGGCCTGAGCCGTTCAGGCCCTGGGGGCTGTCCTGGTGATGCACGTACAGCTCGGCGCGTAGCAGTTTTGGCGCGCCGGTGCTGGTCAGGTCTTGGTAGAAGCGGGTCAGGGAACGTTGGTCCTTGATCGGGTACCAGATCACCACGACGGTCTGGCGCATGCGCCCGATCGCTTCCTTCATCGCCAGGGTGCAACGCTTGAGCTCGTCAGCCTGCTCGAACGGTGGGTCGATCAGCATGATCGCGCGTTTTTCCTGCACCGGCAGCAAGGCCCGCGGCACATGCCAGCCCTCACCCAGGTGCACGGTTACACGCGGGTCCTTCTTCATGTTTTCCCGGAGCAACGGGCCGTCTTCGGGGTGCTTTTCGTTGAGCTGCGCGCGGTCCTGCTGGCGCATCAGGCGTCGGGCCAGCTCGGGGGAGCCTGGGTAGTAGCGCAGCTCGCCGTCCGGGTTCAGGCGCTTGATGATGCGCAGGTAGTCGGCGGTGGTTTCAGGCAGGTCATCGCGCCCCCACAGGCGGGCGACACCTTCGAGGTATTCACCGGTACGGGTTGCCTGGTCGCCCTGAAGGTCGTACAGGCCGAGGCCGGCGTGGGTGTCGAGGTAGGCGAACGGCTGCTCCTTGCGCGACATCAGGGCGATGAGGCGGGTCAGCACGATATGCTTGAGGACGTCGGCGTGGTTGCCGGCGTGGAAGGCGTGACGGTAGTTCATGGCGGCTCCTGCGGGGGCCGGCAAGTTTACCTTGTCGTGCGGGAGTCGTCAGGTAAGACGGTCGAACGGCGGCACCCGCAAAGCAGGCGCCGCCGTTTCAACGGGTGTTACTTGTCAGCGTGGTACGCCGCATCGGCGGTTTCGAAGCGCGAAACCATGCTGGTCGAAGGACGACCCGCCTTGCTCACGAACACGATGGCGAGGGTGGCGAACAGGAAGCCTGGAATGATCTCGTACAGGCCCAGGCCCACGTAGTTCTTCCACAGGATCACAGTCAGGGCACCCACGACGATACCGGCCAGCGCGCCATTGCGGGTCATGCCTTTCCACAGTACGGAAAGCAGAACCACAGGGCCAAAGGCGGCGCCGAAGCCAGCCCAGGCGTAAGCCACCAGGCCCAGTACGCGGTTTTCCGGGTTGGCAGCCAGGGCGATAGAGACCAGCGCAACGGCCAGTACCATCAAGCGACCGACCCACACCAGCTCGCTCTGCGAGGCATTCTTGCGCAGGAAGGCTTTGTAGAAGTCTTCGGTCAGCGCGCTGGAGCACACCAGCAGCTGGCAGCTCAAGGTGCTCATTACCGCAGCCAGAATGGCCGACAGCAGCACACCGGCAACCCATGGGTTGAACAGGATCTTCGCCAGCTCGATGAACACACGCTCGTGGTTCTCGGTGACTGGGCCAGCCAGATCAGGGTTGGCCGAGAAGTAGGCGATACCGAAGAAGCCCACGGCGCAAGTACCGGCCAGGCACAGGATCATCCAGGTCATGGAGATGCGGCGGGCGTTGGCGATCGACTTGACCGAGTCGGCAGCCATGAAGCGCGCCAGGATGTGCGGCTGGCCGAAGTAGCCCAGGCCCCAGCCCATCAGCGAGATGATGCCGATGAAGGTCGCGCCGCGGAACATGTCGAAGTTGGCCGGGTTAACCGCTTCGATGGCCAGGAAGGTGGTGTCGAAGCCGCCGGTGGAGATCAGCACGATGATCGGGGTGAGGATCAGCGCGAAGATCATCAGCGAGGCCTGCACGGTGTCGGTCCAGCTCACTGCCAGGAAACCACCGACGAAGGTGTAGGCAATGGTGGCGGCAGCACCAGCCCACAGCGCGGTCTCGTAGGACATGCCGAAGGTGCTTTCGAACAGGCGGGCGCCAGCAACGATGCCGGAGGCGCAATAAATGGTGAAGAACACCAGGATGACCACGGCCGAGATAACACGCAGCAGGCCGCTTTTATCTTCGAAGCGGCTGGCGAAGTAGTCCGGCAGGGTCAGGGCGTCACCGTTGTGCTCGGTCTGCACCCGCAGACGGCCAGCGACGAACAGCCAGTTCAGGTAGGCGCCGACGGTCAGGCCGATGGCGATCCAGGCTTCGGAAAGGCCCGACATGTAGATGGCGCCCGGCAGGCCCATCAGCAGCCAGCCGCTCATGTCGGAGGCGCCGGCAGAAAGCGCGGTAACTACGCTACCCAGGCTGCGACCGCCCAGGATGTAGTCGGAAAGGTTCTTGGTGGAGCGATAGGCCATGAAGCCGATCAGCACCATTGCCGCGATATAGATCACGAATGTGACCGTGATTGGATTGCCCATGAGTTGTGCCCTGGCGTTGTTTTTATCTCGTGCGACCGCTCGATCAGTCGGTTGCACCCAGGCGGCGCATGCTATGCAACAACATGAACGAGGTGCAACCATTTTTCATTTGCAAGTTGCACCTCACAGTGACTTTTCCGATAAAACCGCTTTCTTGCTCCGAAAGGCAGCAAAAGCGGTTTTTCTTATAAGAAAATGCACCACGAACGACCCTTTTTACTGTGCGGAGATTACCGCCGGACGAGTTGCACCTCTTCAAACCCGATTTAAGGTTGCACCCGGTTGCACCCGAATTCTCCTACAGCTAATCTTGCATCCAGCTTAGGCCACCGCCGTGGCAATAACGAGGATAAGAAATGGCGACGACCACCCTTGGGGTCAAACTCGACGACCCAACCCGTGAGCGACTCAAAGCCGCTGCGCAGTCCATCGACCGCACCCCGCACTGGTTGATCAAGCAAGCGATCTTCAACTACCTGGAGAAGCTCGAGGGTGGCGCCACCCTGAACGAACTCAGTGGCCATGCGCCCGCGCAGGGCGATGACGCCGGCGAAGTCAGCGCCGACCACGCCCACCAGTGCTTCCTGGAGTTCGCTGAAAGCATCCTGCCGCAGTCGGTGCTGCGCTCGGCCATCACCGCCGCCTACCGCCGTCCCGAGCAGGAAGTGGTGCCCATGCTGCTGGAGCAGGCACGCCTGGCCGCACCGCAGGCCGAAGCCACCAACAAGATGGCGGCCGGCCTTGCCGACAAACTGCGTAACCAGAAGAGCGCCAGCGGCCGCGCCGGTATCGTCCAGGGCCTGCTGCAAGAGTTCTCGTTGTCGTCCCAGGAAGGCGTGGCGCTGATGTGCCTGGCCGAAGCGCTGCTGCGCATTCCAGACAAAGGCACCCGCGACGCCTTGATCCGCGACAAGATCAGCACTGGCAACTGGCAGCCGCACCTGGGCAACAGCCCATCGCTGTTCGTCAACGCCGCCACCTGGGGCCTGCTGCTGACTGGCAAGCTGGTGTCCACTCACAATGAATCCGGGCTGAGTTCCTCGCTCACCCGCATCATTGGCAAGAGCGGCGAGCCGATGATCCGCAAGGGCGTCGATATGGCCATGCGCCTGATGGGCGAGCAGTTCGTCACCGGCGAGACCATCGCCGAAGCCCTGGCCAACGCCAGCCGTTTCGAGTCCAAAGGCTTCCGCTATTCCTACGACATGCTCGGCGAAGCCGCACTGACCGAGCACGACGCACAGAAGTACCTGGCCTCCTACGAGCAGGCCATCCACTCGATCGGCAAGGCCTCCCATGGCCGCGGCATCTATGAAGGCCCGGGCATCTCGATCAAGCTTTCGGCCCTGCACCCGCGCTACAGCCGCGCCCAGTACGAACGCGTGATGAGCGAGCTGTACCCGCGTCTGCTGTCGCTGACGCTGCTGGCCAAGCAATACGATATCGGCCTGAACATCGACGCCGAGGAGGCCGACCGCCTGGAGCTCTCGCTGGACCTGCTCGAGCGCCTGTGCTTCGAGCCGTCGCTGGCCGGCTGGAACGGCGTTGGCTTTGTGATCCAGGCCTACCAGAAGCGCTGCCCGTACGTGATCGACTACGTCATCGACCTGGCCAAGCGCAGCCGCCACCGCCTGATGATCCGCCTGGTCAAAGGCGCCTACTGGGACAGCGAGATCAAGCGCGCCCAGGTCGAGGGCCTGGAGGGCTACCCGGTGTACACCCGCAAGGTTTACACCGACGTGTCCTACATCGCCTGCGCACGCAAGCTGCTGTCGGTGCCGGAAGCGATCTACCCGCAGTTCGCCACCCACAACGCCCACACCCTGTCGGCCATCTACCAGATCGCCGGCCAGAACTATTACCCAGGCCAGTACGAATTCCAGTGCCTGCACGGCATGGGCGAGCCGCTGTACGAACAGGTCGTAGGCAAGGTCTCCGAGGGCAAGCTGAACCGTCCGTGCCGCGTGTACGCCCCGGTCGGCACCCACGAAACCCTGCTGGCCTACCTGGTCCGCCGCCTGCTGGAAAACGGCGCCAACACCTCGTTCGTCAACCGCATCGCCGACCACTCCATCTCCATCCAGGAACTGGTTGCCGACCCGGTCGCCAGCATCGAGCGCATGGCCACCCAGGAAGGCAGCGTCGGCCTGCCGCACCCGCGCATCCCGCTGCCGCGTGACCTGTATGGCAGCGAGCGGGCCAACTCGGCCGGTATCGACATGGCCAACGAACACCGCCTGGCATCGCTGTCCTGCGCCATGCTGGCCACGGCCAACAACGACTGGAAAGCTGCCCCGCTGCTGGCCTGCGCTACCAGCGAAAGCGCCGCCCAGCCGGTGCTGAACCCTGCCGACCACCGCGACGTGGTGGGCCACGTTCAAGAAGCCACCGTCGCCGATGTCGACAATGCCATCCAGTGCGCGCTGAACGCCGCACCGATCTGGCAGGCCACCCCGCCCGCCGAGCGCGCCGCGATTCTCGAGCGCACCGCCGACCTGATGGAGGCCGAGATCCAGCCGCTGATGGGCCTGCTCATCCGCGAAGCCGGCAAGACCTTCGCCAACGCCATCGCCGAAGTGCGCGAGGCCGTGGACTTCCTGCGCTACTACGCGGTGCAGGCACGCAACGACCTGCGCAACGACGCCTGCCGCCCGCTGGGCCCTGTGGTGTGCATCAGCCCGTGGAACTTCCCGCTGGCCATCTTCAGCGGCCAGATCGCCGCCGCCCTGGCCGCCGGCAACCCGGTGCTGGCCAAGCCCGCCGAACAAACCCCGCTGATCGCCGCCCAGGCCGTGCGCCTGCTGCTGGAAGCCGGTATTCCCGAAGGCGTGCTGCAACTGCTGCCAGGCCGTGGTGAAACCGTCGGTGCGGGCCTGGTGGGTGACGAGCGCGTCAAAGGCGTGATGTTCACCGGTTCCACCGAAGTGGCGCGCCTGCTGCAACGCAACGTCGCCGGCCGCCTGGACGCCCAGGGCCGCCCGATTCCGCTGATCGCCGAGACTGGCGGGCAGAACGCGATGATCGTCGACTCTTCGGCCCTCACCGAGCAGGTGGTGATCGACGTCGTGTCCTCGGCCTTCGACAGCGCCGGCCAGCGCTGCTCGGCCCTGCGCGTACTGTGCTTGCAGGAAGACTCCGCCGACCGCGTGATCGAAATGCTCAAGGGCGCCATGGCGCAGAGCCGCCTGGGCAACCCTGACCGCCTGTCGGTAGACATCGGCCCGGTGATCGACGCCGAAGCCAAGGCTGGCATCGAAAAACACATCCAGGGCATGCGCGAGAAAGGCCGCAGCGTGTACCAGGTGGCCATCGCCGAGGGTGACGAGGTCAAACGCGGCACCTTCGTGATGCCGACCCTGATCGAGCTGGAAAGCTTCGACGAGCTCAAACGCGAGATCTTCGGCCCGGTGCTGCACGTGGTGCGCTACAACCGCAAGCACCTCGACCAACTGATCGAGCAGATCAACGCTTCCGGCTACGGACTGACCCTGGGCGTGCACACCCGCATCGACGAAACCATCGCCAAGGTGGTGGGCAACGTCAACGCCGGCAACATGTACGTCAACCGCAACATCGTCGGTGCCGTGGTCGGCGTACAGCCGTTCGGCGGTGAAGGCCTCTCGGGCACCGGCCCGAAAGCCGGCGGCCCGCTGTACCTCTACCGCCTGCTGTCGACACGCCCAGCCGACGCCATCGCCCGCCACTTCGAGCGTGCCGATGGCGAAAGCAAGGCCGACACCACCCTGCGCGACCAGCAGATCAAGCCGCTGCACGCCCTGAAAGCCTGGGCCGGCAGCAGCCAGCCTGAGCTGGCCGCACTGTGCGACACCTTCGCCGAGCAATCGCAGAGCGGCATCACCCGCGTTCTGCCCGGCCCGACCGGCGAGCGCAACACCTATACCGTGCTGCCACGCGAACACGTGCTGTGCCTGGCCGACAACGAAGCCGACCTGCTGGCGCAGTTCGCGGCGGTGCTGGCGGTGGGTAGCGAGGCGGTATGGGTCGAGGGCGAGCCGGCCAAGAGCCTGCGCACCCGCCTGCCGAAGGAGTTGCAGGGCAAGGTCAAGCTGGTGGCCGACTGGAGCAAGGATGAAGTCGCGCTCGATGCGGTCATCCACCATGGCGACTCCGACCAACTGCGCGGTATCTGCAAGCAGGTGGCCAAGCGGGCTGGCGCTATCGTCGGTGTGCATGGGTTGTCCAGCGGTGACCACCAGATTGCCCTGGAGCGGCTGGTGATCGAGCGGGCGGTGAGTGTGAACACTGCTGCTGCGGGTGGTAATGCGAGCTTGATGACTATCGGCTAAAACCACTGACGCCATCGCGGGGCAAGCCCGCTCCCACAGGTACTGCGCCAATCCGTCAGGCGGCGCAATTATCTGTGGGAGCGGGCTTGCCCCGCGATGCTTTTGGGGGTGGTCAGTGCATCATGCCCAGCTCGGCATCATCCATCAGCGCCTTGGCTAGGGCGCTCAAGTAGTGCGATGCCCAGACCAGTTGAGGGTTGTTGTCCATCACCCCGCTCAGAGTCATGTCGCGCACGTAGCCCATCAATTCCGAAGCCTGCTCGCGGGCATGCTGGCAGGAAATGCCGGGCTCGATGCAGAACAGCGGCTGGGTCATGCCTTCGCCTTGGTAGAACTTGGTCTTGCCGACGGTGGTTTTGAGGGTGGGGTCGTCTGTGCTCATGGTGGATTTCCCTGAATTTTCCGGTGTTTGAACCGCCGCGAAAGGGCCAGTACAGCCAATACATGAATGAAGGCCTAGTGCCGCGCCTGCGGCGGCGCCGATAGCTGCACCTGGATCAAGGCCGATTCGAGCAGCACACGCAGCGACTCGACCTCATGCATCGAGGCCATCATCAGGATCGAGGCGTGTGACCTGGGCTGGAGACGAACGGCTTGCTGGCCGACAGTCAGCGCACAGAGGGCGTATTCCGTGGCCTGGATGAGGGTGTCTTCGAGGGAGTGGTGATTGTGGGGCGGGTCGGGGACTATCTTCAGCATCTTGGGGTACCTGGTAAGGGCCACCACACGCCGGCTGTCAAACAAGAGGGTGGCAGCTGTACATAGGTTGACAGACCGGTAGGTATCCCAGAACCCGGCGCACACGAAGTGCCCCATGCACAGCCGCCATATAAGGCAAAGCCATCGGGATAGACCTAGTCGGCCTGTCAAAGCCGGTCGTTGATTCGCAACGACCGCCGGAGACTAGAAGCCAACCCAGACCACCGCAATGGCTCAAAGGCGTTAAAAGTATGTTTAGGAAACGTACTACACGGAATAGGGAAATTCCCATGACGCCTGCTTGCATACACAGGAAATCCAACGTGCATATGGTAAGAAATATCCGAAACGTCAACTACTTAAAAAAAGCCGAAACGCTTTAGCCCAGCCATTGAGATGGACTCTCCCTCCCAGTAGTGCATAATTCCGCTCAGGACGCGATCAAGGTCGCTCCGTCTCCGAGGCCCGGCATACTTTGTGTGTCGGGCTTTCGTGTTTCTGGAGATAAGGCATGTACATCGGCAAGGCAACGGCATGCCGTTTCAAGTTCGGCGAGCACCGCAATGGCTTCGAAGACGCTGTGCGTGTTTGGGAAATGGACTACAAGACAGAGCAGATATCTGAGATTTTTTAGGATTATCGAGGCCGTTAAACTGAAAAACCTACGTTTACTTCCTAAGGTTTATCATGATCGCCAACCTGTACGACCCGCTGGAGGTCGGCATGACTGCAAAATCCCCCAACAAGCCCAAAGCGGATAACCCGTATATAGAAGCCGCTCAACGCATTCGACAGCTAGCTCAGATCCTCGCCCAAAACCCAAATGAGGCCAAAGCATTCCGTGCCGAGATAGGTATGTTCACCGCCAAAGGTGCGCTCAAGGCCAAGTATCGATAAATGTATAGGCAGCTTCCATCATTCGTTCTTGGATTTCATGGCTGTGATCGCAAAACCGGGGAAGCCATTTTGGCAGGCGAGCCAATTTCACCCAGTGTCAATGACTATGACTGGCTCGGTGCAGGTGCTTATCTCTGGGAGAACAGCCCTGAGCGCGCACTCAGCTATGCGCAGCTGGTAAAGCGATATAAGCGAGGCCAAGGATCAATCAATGACCCATTTGTCGTCGGCGCAGTCATTGATCTGGGTCTTTGTCTCAACTTGACAGAGGAAGGCGCATTGCAGGAGCTGGGAGAGGCTTACCAACTCCTTAACGCCAGCGTTGAAGCGCTTCCAGAGAACAAACCTGGTTTCTCTGGCGATCCTGACAATCTGAAGCGTTTCCTTGATTGCGCTGTATTCAAAGCCCTTCATTCAGCCAGGAGACTCGTGGGGCTAGAGCCCTACGAGTCGATTCGTTCGCCCTTCCTTGAAGGTGCCCCGCTATATCCAGGCACGTCATTCCGGCAGCAAACTCATACCCAGCTGTGCGTACGCAGCATCACCTGCATCAAGGGGTATTTCCGGCCGCTGAATGCCGACGGTACTCTGTTCCAGCCTTAATCAGGCTCATCCTCCAAGCCGGTGTAAACGAAGGCGTCTGTGGCTGAACATCATCTGAATCAATCATGGTAGCCAGCCCTGTCGGGCCAATCCTAGACTCGTCCAACGCCTGCTTAGGAATGTCGACATGTCCGATACCCTGCTCAACCCCCGCAACCTCGCCTTCGAACTCTACGAAGTCCTCGACGCCGAAGCCCTCACCCAGCGCCCGCGCTTCGCCGAGCACAACCGCGAAACCTTCGACGCCGCGCTCACCACCGCCCGCACCCTGGCCGAGAAGCTCTTCGCCCCACACAACCGCAAGGCCGACGAAAACGAGCCGCGCTACGTGGATGGCCGCGCCGAGCTGATTGCGGAAGTGAAGCCCGCCGTCGACGCCTTCCTCGACGCAGGTTTCCTCAACGCCAACCGCGACTTCGAAGCCGGCGGCATGCAACTGCCCAGCCTTGTATCACAAGCCTGCTTCGCGCACTTCCAGGCCGCCAACGCCGGCACCACCGCCTACCCCTTCCTGACCATGGGCGCCGCCAACCTGATCGAAAGCTTCGGCACCGACGAGCAGAAGCGCCTCTACCTGCAACCGATGATCGAAGGGCGCTACTTCGGCACCATGGCCCTCACCGAGCCCCACGCCGGTTCATCGCTGGCCGACATCCGCACCCGCGCCGAACCCGCAGGCGATGGCAGCTACCGCCTCAAGGGCAACAAGATCTTCATTTCCGGCGGCGACCACGAGCTGTCCGAAAACATCGTGCACATGGTGCTGGCCAAGCTGCCCGACGCCCCCGCCGGAGTGAAAGGCATTTCGCTGTTCATCGTGCCCAAGTACCTGGTCAACACTGATGGCAGCCTGGGCCCTCGCAACGATGTGCTGCTGGCCGGGCTGTTCCACAAGATGGGCTGGCGCGGCACCACGTCCACGGCGCTGAACTTCGGCGATAACGGCCAGTGCGTCGGCTTCCTGGTCGGCCAGCCGCACCAGGGCCTGGCGTGCATGTTCCAGATGATGAACGAGGCGCGCATCGGCGTCGGCATGGGCGCAGTGATGCTGGGTTACGCGGGCTACCTGTACTCCCTGGAGTATGCCCGCCAACGCCCGCAAGGCCGCCTTGTGGATAACAAAGACCCCGCCAGCCCTGCCGTGCCGATCATCGCCCACACCGATGTGAAGCGCATGCTGCTGGCACAGAAGGCTTATGTAGAAGGCGCCTTCGATTTGGGCTTGTATTCTGCGCGGCTGTTCGACGACACCCAGACCGCCGAAGACGACACCGCCCGCCGCCAGGCCCACGAACTGCTCGACCTGCTCACCCCGATCGTCAAATCCTGGCCCTCGGAGTACTGCCTGAAAGCCAACGAACTGGCGATCCAGATTCTCGGCGGCCACGGCTACACCCGCGAATACCCGGTGGAGCAGTACTACCGCGACAACCGCCTGAACCCCATCCACGAAGGCACCCACGGCATCCAGTCGCTCGACCTGCTAGGCCGCAAGCTGGCGCAGAACAATGGTGCCGGGCTCAAGCAGCTGCTCCGCCTGATCGCAGCCACCTGCGAGCGCGCCAGCCACCACCCCAACCTCGACGCCCTGCGCCAGCCGCTGGAGCAACTGGTCAACCGCCTGCAAGCCGTGACCCTGGCGCTGCTCGGCGACCTGGCCCAAGGCAAGGTCGTCGGCGCCCTGGCCAACTCGGCGCTGTACCTCAAGGCCTTCGGCCACTGCGTGGTCGGCTGGCGCTGGCTGGAGCAGGCGATTCATGCCGAGCTGGGCTTGCTCAAGGGCATCGAGGCCGACCGCGACTTCTACCAGGGCAAGCTGCAGGCCGCGCGTTATTTCCTCACCTGGGAAGTACCTCCCTGCCATAATGACCTGGCATTGCTCGAGGCCCGTGACGACACGTGCCTGGCCATGCAAGAGGGGTGGTTCTAGGGGAGCCGCCGCACACACGGAGGTTCCCGCATGTTCGATTCCAGCGCCCTGCTGCGCCAGCGCTTCGCCGCGCTGCGCAGCAAGGCCGATGTGTTTTCCCTGCGTCATGTGAAGCAGTCGCACCAGGCCCTGTCGGTGCGCCGCAACGTGGCCGAGCCACCCTTCTTCAGCCAGGACGAAGGCGCCATGCTGACCGTGCGGGTCAACGGCGTTGAGGCCTACGCCGCCACCGCCGACCTGTCCCAGAGCGGCCTGCAACGTGCCCTGGAACAAGCCGAAGCCCTGGCCCGGGGCATCGCCGCCCACAACCTGCTCGACCTGCGCGAGCACGCCGCGCCGGACCAGCGCCACGACCACCTCTCGCCCAACCTCGAGCAACCCCTGCCCAGCCTCGCCGAATGCCTGGAACTGCTGGCCGCCGAGTCGGCCAGCGTGCCCAAGGACAGCCGCCTGGTGGACTGGCAGGCCAGCCTGGGCATCACCGAGGTCGAGCAAACCTACCTGAACAACCTCGGCGCCGAACTGCGCCACGCCCAGCGCTTCCTGTTCCCCGGCCTTGCGGTTACCGCCAGCGACGGCCAGGACAGCCAGATCCGCAGCCTGGGCCGGGAGAATTTCGGCCAGCAAGGCGGCTTCGAGGTGATCCAGCGCTGCGGCCTGGTCGGCGCAGGAAAACGCATCGCCGACCAGGCCCTGCAACTTCTGCTGGCGCCCAACACCCCCAGCGGTGCGCGCGACCTGCTGCTAATGCCCGACCAGATGATGCTGCAGATCCACGAGTCCATCGGCCACCCGCTGGAGATGGACCGCATCCTGGGCGATGAGCGCAACTACGCCGGCACCAGCTTCGTGAAAGCCAGCGATTTCGGCCACCTGCAATATGGCTCGCCATTGCTCAACGTCACCTTCGACCCGACCCTGGGCGAAGAGCTGGCCAGCTACAGCTTCGACGACGACGGCACCCCGGCCAGCAAGCAGTTCCTGATTCAAAACGGCCTGCTGTTGCGCCCGCTGGGCGGCGCGCTGTCGCAGTTCCGCTCGGGCCTTTCGGGCGTGGCCAACAGCCGCGCCTGCGGCTGGAACCGCGCGCCCATCGACCGCATGGCCAACCTCAATATCGAGCCGGGCGACCAGTCGCTCGAACAGCTGATCGGCGGTATCGAGCACGGCATCCTGATGCGCACCAACCGCTCCTGGTCCATCGATGACGCGCGCAACAAGTTCCAGTTCGGCTGCGAATGGGGCCAGTTGATCGAACACGGCCAGCTCAAGGGCGTGGTGAAGAACCCCAACTACCGCGGCATTTCCGCCAGCTTCTGGCGCAGCCTCGCAGCGGTGGGCGACGCCAGCACCTTCCAGGTGCTCGGCACCCCAAACTGCGGCAAAGGCGAGCCCAACCAGGTTGTGCGGGTAGGCCATGCCTCGCCCGCCTGCGTATTCCGCCAGGTCGATGTATTCGGAGGAGACGCCTGATGAGCAGCCCCTACCAGCAACGCTTCGAGCACCTACTCGACAGCCTCAACGCCGCCCTCCAGCCCGGCGAGCAGTTCACCCTTGGCTACAGCGCCGAGCAGTCGCGGTTCATCCGTTTCAACCACGCCAAGGTGCGCCAGGCCGGTGAAGTCGCCCAGGCCAGCGCACTGCTGCGCCTGGTGCGCGAGGGGCGTCAGGCCGAGCAGCAGCTTACCCTGTGTGATGACCCGCACCTGGACAGCCAGCACCTGCACCAGGCGCTGGAGCAACTGCGCCAGACCCTCCCCCTGCTGCCCCTCGACCCCTACCTGCAACTGGACGAAAGCGCCTGGCGCAGCCATAGCCAGCAGGACCAGGCGCTACCCGAACTGGCCGAAGTACTGACGCTGATCGAGCGCGAGGCCGGCGACCTGGACCTGGTCGGCATCTACGCCGCCGGGCCGATCTGCCGAGGCTTCGCCAGCTCGTTCGGTGCCTTCGGCTGGCACCAGGCAAACAGCTTCAACATCGACTGGAGCCTGTTCCATGACAATGGCCAGGCGGTAAAGGCCAACTATGCCGGCCAAACCTGGAGCGCCAAGGCCTTCGCCGAGCGCCTGCGCCAGGCTCGCGAGCAACTGGCATTCCTGGGCCGCCCAGCCGTCACCCTCAAGCCCGGCAACTACCGCGCCTACCTGGCCCCGGCAGCGATGGAAGAAATTGCCGGCATGCTCGCCTGGGGCGGCTTCTCGGCCCAGGCACTGGCCACCGGCAACAGCCCGTTGCAGCGCCTGTACAACGGCGATGTACGCCTGAGCCCGCTGGTGAGTTTCGATGAGCAGGTCGCAGGTTCCCTGAGCCCAGCATTTTCCAACGAAGGCTCCCCGCGCCAGGACCTGCGCCTGGTGTCGGAAGGCCGCGCCATCGAGCGCCTCACCTGCGCCCGCAGTGCTGCCGAATTCACCCTGGCGGCCAACGGCGCCGACGGCCACGAGTCCCCCTGCGCACTGAGCCTGGCGCCCGGTTCGCTGGCCATGGCCGATGTGCTCGAACGCCTGGGCACGGGGCTGTACATCAGCAACCTGTGGTATTTGAACTACTCTGACCTGCCCGCCGCGCGCATGACCGGGCTGACCCGCTTCGCGACGTTCTGGGTGGAGGATGGGCAGATCCAAGGGCCGGTGAGCACCATGCGCTTCGATGACAGCCTGTACAGCCTGCTGGGGGCTCAGTTGGAAGAGCTGACCCGCGAACGCGAGATGATCTTGTCGACCAGCACTTATGGGCAGCGCCAAACCGGTTCGAGCCATTTGCCGGGAGCGCTGGTCAAAGCCCTGACCCTGACATTGTGATTGGCTGTACCGGCCCTTTCGCGGGCAAGCCCGCTCCTACAGTGGACCACCGAACCTGTAGGAGCGGGCTTGCCCGCGAATAGGCAGGCACTGACAAAAGAGGACGTCATGCCCGAACGCGCCCCGCTAGACCCCACCACCGCCCGCTGGATCCCCTGGGTAGTGGCCATCGCCTTCTTCATGCAGTCGCTGGACGGCACCATCCTCAATACCGCGCTGCCCTCCATGGCCCACTCGCTGTCGGAAGACCCGCTGCGCATGCAGGGGGTGATCATCGCCTACATGCTCACCGTGGCCCTGCTGATCCCGGCCTCGGGCTGGATCGCCGACCGCTTCGGCACCAAGCACATCTTCTTCGGCGCCATCCTGCTGTTCAGCTTCGGCTCGCTGCTGTGCGCCATCGCCAACAGCCTGGGCTTCCTGATTTTCGCGCGGGTCATCCAGGGCCTGGGCGGCGCGCTGATGCTGCCGGTGGGAAGGCTGGTGGTGCTGCGCGCCTACCCGCGCTCGGAGCTGGTGCGGATCATGAGTTTCATCACCATTCCCGGCCTGCTCGGCCCGCTGCTGGGGCCGACCGTGGGCGGCTGGCTGGTGGAGATTCTCAGCTGGCACTGGATCTTCCTGATCAACCTGCCGGTCGGCGCCCTGGGCTGCTATGCGGTGTGGCGATTCATTCCCGACCTGCGCGGCAGCGAGCGCACGCGCTTCGACACGCCGGGCTTCATCCTCTTCGGCGCAGCGATGGTGCTGATCACCATCGCCATGGAAGGCCTGGGCGAACTGCACTTGCCGCACTTGCGGGTGATGTTGCTGCTGTTCGCCGGCATGGCGTGCCTGGCGGCCTACTGGCTACGCGCCGGGCGCGACCCGGAGCCGCTGTTCTCGCCCAGCCTGTTCCGGGTGCGCACCTTTGCGATCGGTATCCTCGGCAACCTGTTCGCCCGCCTGGGCAGCGGCGCCCTGCCCTTCCTCGTGCCGTTGCTGCTGCAAGTGGCGCTGGGTTATTCACCGTCGCAGGCGGGCATGAGCATGATTCCGCTGGCGGCGGCGGCCATGGTCGCCAAGTCCATTGCCCGGCCTTTGATCGAGCGGTTGGGCTATCGCATCGTGCTCACCGGCAACACCTTGCTGCTGGGTATCCTGCTGGCCAGCCTGGCATTGGTCGACGAACACACGCCCTACCCGCTGCTGCTGACCCAACTGGCCCTGCTCGGGGCGGTGAACTCGTTGCAGTTCACGGCGATGAACACGGTGACCCTGATCGACCTGGACGATGCCAGCGCCAGCAGCGGCAACAGCCTGCTGTCGGTGGTCGCGCAAATTTCCCTGAGCCTTGGTGTCGCGTGCGCGGGTGCCTTGCTCGGAGGCTTCACCGCCTCGGGCAGTGCCGAGGGCGTGGAGACCACGTTGGCCGCATTCCAGCTCACCTTCGTGACTATCGGCGTCATGGCCATGCTGGCGGCGACCATCTTCCTGCAACTGGCGCCGACGGACGGAAGGCGTGCCCGTCGTCCGGAACAACACGTGGAATCGTAGGGCGAATGGCCATGAGGCTGGTAGACTGTGCGGCATTTTTCGCTTCGCACCGCAGGCCTGCCCCGTGACCACCACTTCCACCGCCTTCGCCACCCTGCCGTTGTCCGCCGCCATGCTGGCCAACCTGGACACCCTCGGCTACACCGCGATGACGCCGATCCAGGCGCAGAGCCTGCCGGTCATCCTCAAGGGCCAGGACCTGATCGCCCAGGCCAAGACCGGCAGCGGCAAGACCGCTGCCTTCGGCATCGGCCTGCTCAACCCTATCAACCCACGCTACTTCGGTTGCCAGGCGCTGGTGCTGTGCCCCACCCGGGAGCTGGCCGACCAGGTCGCCAAGGAGCTGCGCCGCCTGGCCCGCGCCGAGGACAACATCAAGGTCCTGACCCTGTGCGGCGGCGTGTCGCTCGGCCCGCAGATCGCCTCGCTGGAGCATGGCGCGCATATCATCGTCGGCACGCCGGGGCGCATCCAGCAGCACCTGGACAAAGGCACGCTGGTGCTCGACGGGCTCAACACCCTGGTGCTCGACGAAGCCGACCGCATGCTCGACATGGGCTTCTTCGATGCCATCGCCAGCATCCTCGGGCGCACCCCGGCCCGGCGCCAAACCCTGCTGTTCTCGGCCACCTACCCGGCGGGTATCGAGCAGTTGGCCGCGGATTTCATGCGCAAGCCGCAGCAGGTGAAGGTCGAGAGCCTGCACGCCGACAACCAGATCGAGCAGCGCTTCATCGAGATCGACCCGCAGCAGCGCCTGGAGGCCACCACCCGCGTGCTCGGCCACTACCGCCCGACGTCGTGCGTGGCGTTCTGCTTCACCAAACAGCAGTGCGAAGACGTGGTTGCCCACCTCACGGCCAAGGGTATTCATGCCCAGGCCCTGCATGGCGACCTGGAGCAGCGCGACCGCGACCAGGTGCTGACCATGTTCGCCAACCGCAGCAGTTCGGTGCTGGTGGCTACCGACGTAGCAGCCCGTGGCCTGGATATCGACGGCCTGGACATGGTCATCAACGTGGAACTGGCGCGCGATGCCGAGATTCACGTGCACCGCGTCGGCCGTACTGGCCGTGCTGGCGAGAAGGGCATCGCGGTGAGCCTGGTGGCGCCCGCCGAAGGTCATCGCGCCCAGGCCATCGAAGCGCTGCAGAAAAGTCCACTGCGCTGGGACCAGTTGGACAGCCTGAAGAGCAAGGGCGGCGAGCCGCTGCTGCCAACCATGACCACCCTGTGCATCGCCGCCGGGCGCAAGGACAAGCTGCGCCCGGGCGATATTCTCGGCGCACTGACCGGCGATGCCGGTATTCCCGGTACCCAGGTGGGCAAGATCGCCATCTTCGATTTCCAGGCGTTCGTTGCCGTGGAGCGGGCGGTGGCCAAACAGGCGATGCAGCGGCTCAATAGCGGCAAGATCAAGGGCCGCGCGCTGAAGGTGCGCATCCTCTAAAGCTTTGCAGTGCCCCTGTAGGAGCGGGCTTGCCCGCGAACACCGGCACAGCCGGTGCCATGCACCGCGGTGCTGCCTTCGCGGGCAAGCCCGCTCCTACAGGGGGCGGTGCTCCATTTCCGATCAAGATAGGTTTTTACCGTGCACTCCACCGACGTGATCATCCTCGGCGCCGGCGCCGCCGGCCTGATGTGCGCCCAGCTCAGCGCCCGCCGTGGGCGCCGCGTGCTGCTGCTCGACCACGCCAACAAGCCGGGCAAGAAGATCCTCATGTCCGGCGGCGGGCGTTGCAACTTCACCAATATGTACACCGAGCCTGCCAACTTCCTCTCGCACAACCCGCACTTCTGCAAGTCGGCCCTGGCCCGCTACACCCAGTGGGACTTCATCGAACTGGTGGCCAAGCACGGCGTGCCGTACCACGAGAAGAAGCTCGGCCAGCTGTTCTGCGACAACAAGTCCAGCGACATCCTCGACATGCTGCTGGCCGAGTGCGACGAGGCCGGCGCCGAGCTGCGCATGAACACCAGCATCGAGACCATCACCAAGGTCGAGAGCGGCTACCAGCTGCAAACCAGTGCGGGGGCATTCGCTTGCCAGTCGCTGGTGATCGCCACCGGCGGGCTGTCGATCCCGACCCTGGGCGCCACCGGTTTCGGCTACCAGGTGGCGCGCCAGTTCGGCCATGAACTGCTGCCGACCCGCGCAGGGCTTGTGCCGTTCACCATCACCGAACCGCAGCTCAAGGCCTTGTGTACCGAGCTTTCGGGCACCTCGCTGGACTGCATCGCCAGCTGCAACGGGGGGAGCTTTCGCGAAAACCTGCTGTTCACCCACCGCGGCCTGAGCGGGCCGGCGATCTTGCAGGTGTCGTCGTTCTGGGAGGCAGGCGACACGGTCGAGCTGAACCTGCTACCCGACCGCGATGCCCTGGAGTGGCTGCAAGGGCAACAGGCCGAGCGCCCCAACACTGAGCTGAAAACCGTGCTGGGCGAGGTGTTCACCCGCAAGCTGGCCAACCTCTTGGCCGAGCAGTGGTTCGTTTCCAAGCCCCTGAAGCAGTACACCCCGGCGGAACTGGCCGAGGTGGCCGAAAAGCTTGCGGCCTGGCAAGTGGTGCCAGCGGGTACCGAGGGCTATCGCACTGCCGAGGTGACCCTGGGTGGGGTGGACACGCGCGAGGTGTCGTCCAAGACCATGGAGTCGCTCAAGAGCCCGGGGCTGTACTTCATCGGCGAGGTGCTGGACGTCAGCGGGCACCTGGGTGGCTTCAACTTCCAGTGGGCCTGGGCTTCGGCTAACGCAGCGGCGCAGTTCGTGTAGAGTAGAAACCTTTCAGCACGGAACGCTTCTTGCTGTCCGTGCCAGGACTCTCTCCTGCTCACCGCCCAGGGCCATCATGTCATCGAGCTCGTTCCGCCATTCCCTGCGTCGCCTGTGGGGCCAAGACAAGTTCAGCTACGCCATCCGGGTGACCATCGCCCTCACCGGCAGCATGGCCTGGTGCTGGTACCAGAACGAGATGAGCCTGCTCATCCCGCTGTTCCTGGGCATCATCGCCAGCGCCCTGGCCGAGACCGACGATGGCTGGCAGGGCCGCCTCAGCGCCCTGCTGGTGACCCTGGTGTGTTTCGCCGTCGCCGCGCTGTCGGTGGAGCTGCTGTTCCCCTACCCCTGGGTCTTCGTCATCGCCATGGCCCTGGCGGCATTCGGCCTGACCATGCTCGGCGCGCTCGGCGAGCGCTATGGCGCCATTGCCTCGGCCACGCTGATTCTGTCGGTGTACACCATGATCGGCGTCGACCAGCGCGGCGGCCAGGTCACCGATTTCTGGCACGAACCGATGATGCTGGTGGCCGGCGCCGCCTGGTACGGGGCGCTGTCGGTGCTGTGGCAGGCGCTGTTCTCCAACCAGCCGGTGCAGCAGAGCCTGGCCAAGCTGTTCTTTGAACTGGGCAGCTACCTCAAGCTCAAGGCCAGCCTGTTCGAACCGGTGCGCACGCTGGATGTCGAGGCCGGGCGCCTGGAGCTGGCCAAGCAGAACGGCAAGGTGGTGGCGGCGCTCAATGCGGCCAAGGAGATCATCCTGCACCGGGTCGGAAACAGCCAGCCGAATTCCAAGGTCAGCCGCTACCTGAAGCTGTATTTCCTGGCCCAGGACATCCATGAGCGGGTCAGCGCCTCGCACTACCCCTACAACGCCCTCAACGAGGCGTTCTTCCACAGCGATGTGATGTTCCGCTGCCAGCGCCTGCTGCGCAAACAAGGCGCCTCGTGCCAGGAGCTGGCCCGCTCGATTCGCCTGCGCCAGCCCTTCGTGCTCGCCAGCGGCTACCCCGAAGCCCTGGAAGACCTGAACGCGTCGCTGGAGCACCTGCGCGAACAGAACAACCCGGCCTGGCGCAGCCTGCTGCGCTCGCTACGCGCCCTGGCCGCGAACCTGGCCACCCTCGACCGCCTGCTCAGCGCCGCAAGCAACCCCGACAGCCTGGCCGACGCCAGCGACAGCAGCCTGCTCGACCGCTCGCCGCGCAACCTCAAGGACGTGTGGAAGCGCCTGCGCACCCAGCTCACCCCCACCTCGCTGCTGTTCCGCCACGCCCTGCGCCTGCCGCTGGCACTGTCGGTCGGCTACGGCATGGTGCACCTGATCCACCCCACCCAGGGCTACTGGATCATCCTCACCACCCTGTTCGTCTGCCAGCCCAACTATGGCGCCACCCGGCGCAAGCTGGTGCAGCGGGTGATCGGCACCGCCATCGGCCTGACCGTGGGCTGGGCGCTGTTCGACCTGTTCCCCAACCCGCTGGTGCAGTCGCTGTTCGCGGTGGTCGCCGGGGTGGTGTTCTTCGTCAACCGCACCACCCGCTACACCCTGGCGACGGCGGCGATCACCTTGATGGTGCTGTTCTGCTTCAACCAGATCGGCGATGGCTACGGGCTGTTCCTGCCGCGCCTGTTCGATACCTTGGTCGGCGCATTGATCGCCATTCTTGCGGTGTTCCTGTTCCTGCCCGACTGGCAGGGCCGACGCCTGAACAAGGTGCTGGCCAACACCCTGACCTGCGCCAGCCTGTACCTGCGCCAGATCATGCAGCAGTACGCCAACGGCAAGCGCGACGACCTGGCCTACCGCCTGGCCCGGCGCAACGCGCACAACGCCGACGCGGCGCTGTCCACCACGCTTTCGAACATGCTCATGGAGCCGGGGCATTTCCGTAAGGAGGCCGACGTGGGCTTCCGCTTCCTGGTGTTGTCGCACACCTTGCTCAGCTACCTGTCAGGGCTGGGGGCGCACCGCGACACGGCGTTGCCGGCCGAAGTGCACGAGCAGTTGATCGATGGTGCGGGCAGCAGCCTGGCGCAGAGCCTGGATGACATCGCCAATGGCCTGGCGGCTCGGGCGCCGATCGCGATCCACAGCGACAGCGAGGAGGCATTGGCCAACCAGCTGGAGCAGATGCCCGAGGAACTGGATGAACACCAGCGGCTGGTGCAGACCCAGCTGGCGTTGATCTGCAGGCAGTTGGGGCCGCTGCGCACGCTGGCGGCGCACTTGAACAAGGAAGGCGAGCCGGCCTGATCGGTGCCGCCCTCATCGCTCACAAGCCGTAATGCTTCAACAACCGCGCATAGCTGCCATCGGCCTTCATCGCCTCGATCGCCTGCTCGAACCGCTCGACGATCACCTGATGCTGCGGATGCTTGAGGCTGACCAGGATATGCAGGCTGTTCTCCCCCAGCGGCTGCTCGACGAAGTCCACTGCATTGCGCACCGCTGCCGACTCTGAGCGCAGGTTGAAGCGCGCCACGTACTCATCCTCCACCGCCAGGTCCACCCGGCCGGCCGCGAGCATGCGCACCGCGGAGGGGAAGTTGCGCACGGGCACTTTGTTCAGCCGGGTATCGCTGTCGAAGTCGGCCGCGTAGGCGTAGTCGCGGACCACGGCGATGCTGTAGGGGTAAAGGTCGGGCAGCTTGCCATAGCTGAAAGCTTCGCCCTGGCGCTTGAGCAGGCGGATGCGGTTGGTGAGGTAAGGCCCTGAGAATTGCCCAAGGCGGGTGCGCGCCTCGTTGTACCAGGCGTTGACCAGCACGTCATAACGCCCCTCGCCCACCCCCATGAGCGCACGCGCCCAGGGCACTTCCTCGAACTTGCTGGCATAGCCCGCGCGGGCCAGGGCTTCGGTGACGATGCCGGTGGCCAGGCCGCCGCCCGGCATGCCGCTGTCGGTGAACGGTGGCCAGCGGTCGGCCACCAGGCGCAGGGGCTGCTGTGCCCATGAAGGCGTTGCAAGCATCGATACCGCAAGACCTAGAACACAAAGCAGTGGCCGCATGCTCAGTTCCTTTCGCAGTTGGGGCTCCACGCTGGTTTCGGGAGATTACACAAAGGCAGAAGGTGCCCGCAGCGGGCAATAATGTCATTTAGCCTCTATTTTGGCCGAAATGCATGAAACTTTTTCCGAATCAGGGGTAGCCGAGCACTTCGCGGAGCTGACGCAGGTGCTGGATGATCCACTGCTTGTCGATCGCGCCCCAGTCGTGGATGCGGTAATGCCCAGCATGGTTGCGCGCCCCGGCCTGCTGCTCGAACTCGCAGACGATGTCCAGGTCGGCCAACGCGGCGATGGTGTCCTGGGCGGTGCGCCGGGGCATGCCGGTGGCTTCCATCAGCGCCGGTACGCTGGTGGCGGTCTGGCTGTCGATCAGCCAGGCCACGTAGAGGCGGCGGTAGAAACTGCTCTTGGTCTTGCTCACTTCCATGGGGGTGGGTTCCTTATGCAGAGCCTGGCAGCTCTTGATAGGTCAGGTAGATGCGCAGGTCGAACTCCAGTTGATGGTAGTCCGGCTCCATGTGCTGGCACAGTTGGTAGAAGGCCTTGTTGTGGTCGCGTTCGCGCAGGTGGGCCAGCTCGTGCACCACGATCATGCGCAGGAACTGCGGGGCGGCGTCCTTGAACAAAGAGGCGATACGGATTTCCTTCTTCGCCTTGAGCTTGCCGCCCTGCACCCGTGAAACGGCCGTGTTCAGGCCCAGGGCGCGGTGGGTGAGGTCCAGGCGGTTGTCGTAGAGCACCTTGTCCAGCGGCGGCGCAGTGCGCAGGTATTCCTGGCGCAGGTCCTGGGCGTAGCTGTACAGCGCCTTGTCGCTCTGCACGTCATGGCGGCCGGGGTAGCGCTGTTGCAGGTAGTCGCCCAGGCGGTCGCTGGCGATCATCTGGCGGACCTGGTCCTGCAGGTGCGGGGGGTAGGCTTGCAGGTAGCGTAGGGGGGTCATGGTGGTGTGCTGGCAGAACGATGGTGGCAGTTTAACGAATAGTGAGCCGACACAGGCTGGCATTTTTGGCTAGGATGTCCACTCGCCCCCGGTCGACGCGATCACCATGCCCAGAACCAGCAAAGTCACCGACCCGTCCTATGAATTGATGGACGACCACGAAGGTCATTCATTGATCTACCGCCAGCACGGCTTCCCCAGCCCGCTGGTGCGCTGGCACTTCCACAAGGAATACGAACTGCACCTGATCGTCGCCAGCGCAGGCAAGGTGTTCATCGGCGACTACATCGGCAACTTCGGCCCCGACACGCTGTTCCTGACCGGCCCCAACCTGCCCCACAACTGGATCAGCCAGCTGGCCCCCGATGAAGCGGTACACGAGCGCGACATGCTGGTGAACTTCACCGACGAGGTGCTGGAAGACGGCAGCAGCGTGTTCTCCGAGCTGAACCAGCTGGCCCCGCTGCTGGCCCGGGCACGCTACGGCATCGAATTCCGCGACCCGGCCTTGATCGGCGAAAGCCGCCAGCTGCTGCAACGCATCGCCGACAGCCGCGGCATGACCCGCCTGGGATACTTTTTTATCCTCATGGAGCAGCTCGCCGCCTGCGAGGACTACCAACTGCTGTCCACCGTCACCTCCTCGCAGCTGGCCGACGAGCACAACGTCGAGCGTATCAACCGGGCGGTGGACTACATCTTCCAGCACTACGCCCAGGACCTCACCCAGAACGAGGTGGCCGAGCACCTGGGCATGACCCCCACCTACTTCTCGCGCTTCTTCAAGCAGACTGCCGGGCGCGGCTTCGTGGAGTTCGTCAACCGACTGCGGGTGAGCAAGTCCTGCGAACTGCTGGCCAAAAGCGACCTGCCAGTCACCGAGGTGTGCTTCGAATCGGGCTTCAGCAACCTGTCCAACTTCAACCGGCGCTTCCAGCAACTCAAAGGCATGACCCCCTCCGGTTATCGCAGCCTGGTGACCCAGCGCCTGACCGAGCAGAACCAGCCCTGAAAACCCAGTAGCGCAAAAAAGTATCAGCCACTGTGCAGGCAAGGCTTTGTCCGCATGGCCGTGCAACGGTGTAATCGGCAGCGAGCGACATAAAAAAACACAATAATGTCTTCCGCGCCGTCACCCGGCCCGGGAGGGGAGTTCACAGATGAACGACTCGATCAAGGCCTGCATGGCCGCCGCCTGCCTCAGCCTGCCGCTGTTCGCCCAGGCCGCCGAAACCCTGACCATCGCCACGGTCAACAACAACGACATGATCCGTATGCAGCGCCTGGCCAAGGTGTTCGAGCAGCAGCACCCGGACATCAAGCTCAAGTGGGTGGTGCTCGAGGAAAACGTGCTGCGCCAGCGCCTGACCACCGACATCGCCACCCAGGGCGGGCAGTTCGATGTGCTGACCATCGGCATGTACGAAGCGGCGCTGTGGGGCGAGAAAGGCTGGCTGGAACCCATGACCAACCTGCCCGCCGACTACAACCTCGACGACGTGTTCCCCTCGGTGCGCGAGGGTCTGTCGGCCAAGGGCACGCTGTACGCCCTGCCGTTCTACGCCGAAGCCTCGATCACCTACTACCGCAAGGACCTGTTCCAGCAGGCCGGGCTGAACATGCCCGAGCAGCCCACCTGGACACAGATTGGCGAGTTCGCCGCCAAGCTCAACCAGCCCGACCAGGGCCAGTACGGCCTGTGCCTGCGCGGCAAGGCCGGCTGGGGCGAGAACATGGCGCTGATCGGCACCGTGGCCAATGCCTTCGGCGCGCGCTGGTTCGATGAGCAATGGAAACCTGAATTCAACGGCAGCGAGTGGAAGAACGCGCTGACCTTCTACGTCGACGCCATGAAGCAGTACGGCCCGCCCGGCGCCTCCAGCAACGGCTTCAACGAGAACCTGGCGCTGTTCAACAGCGGCAAGTGCGCCATCTGGGTCGATGCCAGCGTGGCCGGCTCGTTCGTCACCGACAAGAGCCAGAGCAAGGTCACCGACGACACCGGCTTCACTTTCGCGCCCAAAGAGGTCACCGACAAAGGTGCCTCGTGGCTGTATTCCTGGGCGCTGGCGATTCCTGCCAGTTCCAAGTCCAAGGACGCCGCCAAGACCTTCAGCACCTGGGCCACCTCCCAGGCCTACGGCCAGCTGGTGGCCGAGAAGGAAGGCGTGGCCAACGTGCCGCCCGGCACCCGCGCCTCGACCTACAGCGACGCGTACCTGGCCGCCGCGCCCTTCGCCAAGGTGACGCTGGAGTCGCTCAAGCGGGTGAACCCCAAGCAGCCTACCCTCAAGCCCGTGCCCTACGTGGGCATCCAGCTGGTGACCATTCCTGAGTTCCAGGCCATCGGCACCCAGGTCGGCAAGCTGTTCTCCGCCGCCCTGACCGGGCAGATGAAGGTCGACCAGGCGCTGGCCGCTGCCCAGCAGTCCACCGAACGCGAGATGAAACGCGCCGGTTACCCCAAGTAGCCCGTCCCTGATCGCCACCGCGCAGACCTTGCGCGGTGGCGGCCGGCCGCGCCCTTTTCGAAAGAAACCCACGGAGTCGCCATGAACACCTCGGCCCTCGACACCCAGCCCGTCGCCGCCCCGCGCCCCGCTAAACGCAAGGTCGGCCCCGGCTGGTTCCTGGTCAGCCCCTCGGTGGCGCTGCTGCTGTTGTGGATGATCGTGCCCCTGGGCATGACCCTGTATTTCTCGCTGATCCGCTACAACCTGCTTTACCCCGGCGAAAACGATTTCGTGGGGCTGGAGAACTTCAGCTTCTTCGTCACCGACGCAGGCTTCATGCCCGGCGCACTGAACACCCTGACCCTGGTCGGCAGCGTGCTGCTGATCAGCGTGGTGCTCGGCGTGCTGATCGCCGCCTTGCTCGAGGCCGGTGAGTTCTGGGGCCGCGGCGTGGTGCGGGTGCTACTGATTTCGCCGTTCTTCATCATGCCCACGGTCAGCGCGCTGCTGTGGAAGAACCTGATCCTGCACCCGGTGTCGGGCATTCTCGCTGCGGTGTGGCGGCTGTTCGGCGCGCAGCCCGTGGACTGGCTGGCGCACTACCCGCTGCTGTCGATCATCCTGATCGTGTCGTGGCAATGGCTGCCGTTCGCCATCCTGATCCTGATGACCGCCATGCAGTCGCTCGACCAGGAGCAGAAGGAAGCCGCACGCCTGGACGGCGCCGGCCCCCTGGCGATCTTCTGGCACCTGACCCTGCCGCACCTGGCCCGGCCCATCGCCGTAGTGGTGATGATCGAGACCATCTTCCTGCTCTCTGTGTTCGCCGAGATCTTCACCACCACCAGCGGCGGCCCCGGGTACGAGTCCACCAACCTCGCCTACCTGATCTACAACCAGGCGCTGTTGCAGTTCGACGTCGGCATGGCCTCGGCCGGCGGCCTGATCGCCGTGGTGATCGCCAACATCGCCGCCATCGTGCTGGTGCGAATGATCGGCAAGAACCTCACCGAGCGCAGCTAAGGAGCCCGCCATGCTGACACTCAAGCAAAACCGCCGCCTGCGTGACGGGCTGATCGGCCTGCTGTGCTGGGGCATCGCCCTGGTGATCTTCTTCCCGATCTTCTGGATGCTGCTGACCAGCCTCAAGACCGAGCTGGACGCCTTCGCCACGCCGCCGCAGTTCATCTTCACGCCGACGCTGGAGAACTACCTGCACATCAACGAGCGCAGCGACTACTTCGCCTACGCCTGGAACTCGGTGCTGATCTCGTTCTCGGCCACCCTGCTGTGCATGCTCATCGCGGTGCCGGCGGCCTACTCCATGGCCTTCTTCGAGACCCGCCACACCAAGCGCACGCTGCTGTGGATGCTGTCGACCAAGATGCTGCCACCGGTGGGCGTGTTGATGCCGATCTACCTGCTGGCCAAGCAGTTCGGCCTGCTCGACTCGCGCCTGGCGCTGATCATCGTCTACACCCTGATCAACCTGCCGATCGTGGTGTGGATGGTGTACACCTACTTCAAGGACATCCCGGTGGACATCCTCGAAGCCGCCCGCCTGGACGGCGCCAGCACCTGGCAGGAGATCGTCCATGTGCTGCTGCCGATCGCCCGTGGCGGCCTGGCTTCGACCCTGCTGCTGTCGTTGATCCTGTGCTGGAACGAGGCGTTCTGGTCGCTCAACCTGACCTCTTCGGCCGCCGCCCCGCTGACCGCGCTGGTGGCCTCCTACTCCAGCCCCGAGGGGCTGTTCTGGGCCAAGCTCTCGGCCGTTTCCACCCTGGCGTGCGCGCCGATCCTGATCTTCGGCTGGATCAGCCAGAAGCAGCTGGTGCGAGGGTTGTCGTTCGGGGCTGTGAAATGAGCCGGCCCTTCCAATTCATATTTCTGGCCACTGCGGAGGTAACTCGACATGGCTGACCTGAAGATCCGCAACCTGCAAAAAGGCTTCGATGGCCACGCCATCATCAAGGGCATCGACCTAGACGTACGCGACCGCGAGTTCGTGGTGTTCGTCGGCCCGTCCGGCTGCGGCAAGTCGACCCTGCTGCGACTGATCGCCGGGCTCGAGGAAGTCAGTAGCGGCAGCATCGCCCTGGACGGCGTCGACATCACCGACACCGCCCCAGCCAAACGCGACCTGGCCATGGTGTTCCAGACCTACGCCCTGTACCCACACATGACCGTGCGCAAGAACCTCTCGTTCGCCCTGGACCTGGCTGGCGTGGACAAACGCGAAGTGACCAGCAAGGTGGACAACGCCGCACGCATCCTCGAATTGCAACCGCTGCTCGAACGCAAACCACGCCAGCTCTCCGGCGGCCAGCGCCAGCGGGTGGCGATCGGCCGGGCGATCGTGCGCAACCCGAAGATATTCCTGTTCGACGAACCGCTGTCGAACCTCGACGCCGCCCTGCGCGTACAGATGCGCCTTGAACTGGCGCGGCTGCACCAGGAGCTGGCCGCGACCATGATCTACGTGACCCACGACCAGGTCGAGGCGATGACCCTGGCCGACAAAGTAGTGGTGCTCAATGGCGGGCGCATCGAGCAGGTCGGCTCGCCGCTGGAGCTGTACCACCACCCGGCCAACCTGTTCGTCGCAGGCTTCCTCGGCACCCCGAAGATGGGCTTCTTGCGCGGCCACCTGAGCCGCAACCAGGGCAACCAGTGCGAAGTTGCCCTGGAGTGCGGCGCGCGCATCCTCCTGCCACTGTGCGTGGGCGAGCTGGCCACCGGCAGCGCGGTGACCCTGGGCATCCGCCCCGAGCACCTGAACATCACCCGCACCGGCGTTGGCGATGCGGGTTCGCTGCAAGTCACTGCCGACGTCAGCGAGCGCCTGGGCAGCGACAGCTACTGCCATGTGCGCAGCGCCTGCGGGGAAATGCTCACCGTGCGCGTACGCGGCGACTTCGCCCCAGGCTATGGCGAGCAGCTGGAGCTGACTTTCGACCCGGGCCACTGCCACCTGTTCGACAGCAACGGCCAAGCCCTCGACAAACGACTGCAACAGGCGGCCTGAAGCCGCCTCAAGGTATCCAGGATGAAACTCAACCGGCACAACCTCGGGCAACTGGCGAATACCGTCGCACGCCCTTCATACGACCCGGCAACCTTGACCCAGGGCATCGTGCACATCGGCGTCGGCGGCTTCCACCGCGCGCACCAGGCGGCCTATACCGATGCCCTGATGAACCGCGGCGAAGGCCTCGACTGGGCGATCTGCGGCGCGGGCCTGCGCAGTGACGACCGCGCCATGCGCGACACTCTGGATGCTCAGGACCACCTCTACACCCTGTTCGAACTGGGCGACACGCCCGACACCGAGGTGCGGGTGATCGGCGTGATCAACGACATGCTGCTGGCCGAAGACAGCCCCGCAGCACTGCTGGACAAGCTGTGCGAGCCGGGCATTCGCATCGTCTCGCTGACCATTACCGAGGGCGGCTACTGCATCGACGACAGCACCGGCGAATTTCGCGCCGACCTGCCGATGATCCAGCACGACCTGGCCAACCCCCGCGCGCCGCGCAGCGTCTTCGGTTTCCTCTGCGAGGCCCTGCGCCGACGCCGCGAGGCCAAGCTGGGTGCATTCACGGTGATGTCCTGCGACAACCTTCCGCACAACGGCGATGTGGCGCGCAAGGCCCTGCTGGCCTTCGCCCACCTGGCCAACCATGATCTGGCCCAGTGGATCGCCAGCCACGTCAGCTTCCCCAACGCCATGGTCGACCGCATCACCCCCATGACCAGCGCCGCCCACCGCCTGCAACTGGCCGAACACCACGGCGTCGAGGACCGCTGGCCGGTGGTCTGCGAGCCGTTCCTGCAATGGGTGCTGGAAGACAAGTTCGTGGCCGGGCGCCCGGCCTGGGAAAAAGTCGGCGTGCAGTTCACCGACGACGTCACGCCCTACGAGGAAATGAAGATCAAGCTGCTCAACGGCAGCCACCTGGCGCTCACCTACCTGGGCTTCCTGCAAGGCTACCGGTTCGTCCATCAAACCCTGGCCGACCCGCTGCTGCGCCGCTACATGCGCACCTTCATGGACCTGGACGTGACCCCGCAGTTGGCACCGGTGCCTGGCATCGACCTGGAGCAGTACAAGGGCAGCCTGACCGAGCGCTTCTCCAACACGGCCATCGCCGACCAGCTCGAGCGCGTGTGCTCGGACGGCTCGTCGAAGTTTCCCAAGTTCATCGTGCCCACTGCCAACCGCCTGATCGCCGATGGCAAGCCACTGGAGCGCGTGGCGCTGGTGGTGGCGGCCTGGGCCCTGTACCTGCGTGGCGTGGACGAGCAGGGCACACGCTACGAGATCCCCGACCCCCGCGCCGAAGACTGCAAGGCCCGGGTGGTGCAGCGCGAAGGGCTGGCGGCACGGGTGCTGGGCGACGAGGTGATCTTCGGCACGGCGATCCCGGCCTCCAAGGCGTTCGTTGCGGCGTTCGAGCGCATGTACGACAGCTTGCGCGAACACGGCGTGAGCAAGACCTTGAGCCAAGTACTCGGCGACTGACCCCGGAGCGCGCCCCCATGCATGGACTGTTTCTCGGCATCGACTGCGGCACCCAAGGCACCAAGGCCCTGGTGCTGGACGCCGCCAGCGGCCAGGTGCTGGGCCTGGGCAGCGCCACCCATGCGCCGCCGCAGGGTAACGAAGGGCGTCGCGAGCAAGAACCCGCCGATTGGCTTGCGGCTCTGCGTACGGCGGTGGTCAATGCGCTGCACGCAGCCGGTGTGGAGGGTACGGACATTCGCGGGCTGGCGGTGTCCGGCCAGCAGCACGGGCTGGTGCTGCTCGATGCCCAGGGCCAGGTGCTGCGCCCGGCCAAGCTGTGGTGCGACACCGAAACCACGCCGGAAAACCTCGAGCTGCTCCAGGCCCTGGGCGGCCCCCAAGGCTCGCTGGAGCGCCTGGGGCTGGTGATCGCGCCGGGCTACACGGTGTCCAAGCTGCTGTGGAGCAAGCGCCATTTCCCCGAGCTGTTCGCCCGCACGGCGCATCTCCTGCTGCCCCACGACTACCTCAACTACTGGCTGACCGGCCGGGTCTGCACCGAGCCCGGCGACGCCTCGGGCACTGGCTACTACGATGTCCGCCGCAACGCCTGGGCCGCGGATGTGCTGCATTTGATCGAGCCCGGCGAGCGCCTGCCGACGGCATTGCCGGAACTGCTGCAACCTGGCACCTGCATCGGCCCGCTGCGCGAGCAGGCCGCATCGCTGCTGGGCCTTTCACCTAAAGCGCAGGTAGCCACGGGTGGCGGCGACAACATGCTGACCGCCATCGGCACCGGCAATATCCACCCCGGCGTCATCACCCTCAGCCTGGGCACCTCTGGCACCCTGGCGGCCCACGCCGAGCATGCCCTGGTCAGCCCGCTGGGCGAGGTGGCCACGTTCTGCGCCTCGAGCGGCGGCTGGCTGCCGCTGATCTGTACGATGAACCTGACCAGCGCCTGCGGCCTGGTGCAGGAATTGTTGCAATTGAAACTGGAAGACTTCACCCAGCTGGCCGGGCAAGCGCCGATCGGTGCCGATGGCCTGCTGATGCTGCCGTTCTTCAATGGCGAGCGGGTGCCGGCCTTGCCCAATGCCAGCGCCAGCCTGCACGGCATGACCAGCAGCAACCTGACCCGCGCCAACCTCTGCCGCGCGGTGCTCGAAGGCACCTGCTTCGGCCTGCGCCATGGCCTCGACCTGATGCGCGCCAGGGGCCTGCAAGGCACGGAAATTCGCCTGGTGGGTGGCGCGGCGAAAAGCCCGCTGTGGC
This sequence comes from Pseudomonas sp. NPDC089554, assembly GCF_050280645.1. Classification (NCBI taxonomy): domain Bacteria; kingdom Pseudomonadati; phylum Pseudomonadota; class Gammaproteobacteria; order Pseudomonadales; family Pseudomonadaceae; genus Pseudomonas; species Pseudomonas sp. NPDC089554. Next base: position 5,560 of record NZ_JBNNVR010000010.1, on the reverse strand, counting down.
GCCAGGTACTCGCTGATTTGCTCGGCCTGCCGTTGGTCTGTCCTCGCCAGACCGAAGCCGGTGCCCTCGGCGCGGCGCTCCAGGCGGCCTGGAGCCTGGGGCGTCAGCAGGGTGGCGGCGACAGCCTGGAAGCCCTGTGCCAACGCTGCGTCAGCCTCGACGAGTCCACCCGCACCCTGCCCCGGCCAGCCCAGCAGGCCGCCTATGAAATAGCCTATCAACGCTACCTTGCGCAGTTGCCCGCGCGCTGAGCGGGTATCCTTGCCCATCTTTCGAGTCGGAGAATTTCATGTACCTGGTGTGTGGCGAAGCCCTGTTCGATGTCTTCAGCCAAGAAACCAGCCCGCGTGCTGGTGAGCTTGGCTTCACCGCCATCGCCGGTGGCTCGCCGTTCAACGTGGCGGTGGGCTTGCAGCGGTTGGGGGTAGCCTCGGCACTGTTCGGTGGCCTTTCCAGCGACTACCTGGGCGCGCGCCTGCGCCGGGTGCTGGAGGGCGAGCAGGTGGACTGCACTTGGCTGGTGACCAGCGATGCGCCCACCACCCTGGCGATGGTCGGCCTGGATGTCAGCGGTTCGGCGCAATACCAGTTCCGCGGCGAAGGCTGCGCCGACCGGCAGGTGCGCCACGAGCACCTGCCGCTGCTGGATGAACAGGTGCGCGGCGTGCACGTGGGCTCCTACACCCTGGTGGTGACGCCGGTGGCCGATACCTTGCTGGCCCTTGTGCAACGCGAGAGTGGGCAGCGGCTGATCAGCCTGGACCCGAACGTGCGGCTCAACCCGCAGCCGGATGTGCAGCTGTGGCGGCGCCAGGTAGAGGCGTTCGCCGGTCATGCCCACCTGATCAAGGCCAGCGAGGAAGACCTGGCCCTGCTCTACCCCGGGCGCGACCCGCAAGACGTCGCGCGCGGCTGGCTGAACGCGCGTTGCCGCCTGGTGTTCGTCACCCATGGTGGCGAAGGCGCCAGCGTGCACTGCGCCCATGGCTCGTGGGCCAGGCCTGCCGACGACTCATTGGCGGTGAAGGACACGGTGGGGGCAGGCGATACCTTCCAGGCGGCGGTGCTGGCGTACCTTGTGCGGCTTGGCGCGGACAGCCCGGAGGGGCTGGCTGGGCTTGGGCGCGAGGCTATCGATGAGATGCTGGCGTTCGCCATTCGTGCGGCGGCGATCACCTGTTCCAAGACGGGGCCGCAGTTGCCGTTTGCGCACGAACTCTAGTTACTGCGGCGCCTTCTTCGCGGGCAAGCCCGCTCCTACAGGGCTTGCGATGCCCCTGTAGGAGCGGGCTTGCCCGCGAATAGGCCGGCACTGACACAACCACCGCTATGACTGCGACGGCCACGAATACATCGTCGGGAATTGCCTGGCATCGCTGGCCATCATCGGTCGCGCCACCAGGAACCCCTGCACATAGGCGCAGCCATTGGCCTTGAGCCACTGCGCCTGGGCCTCGGTCTCCACCCCTTCGGCGATCACCGTGATGCCGTAGTCGGCACACAGCTCGATGACGCTGCGCGCCAGTGCCGTATCGGCCTGCGAATCCGGTAGCCTGGCCACCAGGTGGCGGTCCAGCTTGAGCGTGTCGATGGGCAGATCGCGCAGCATGCGCAACGAACAATCGCCGGCACCGAAATCATCCAGCGCCACCCGTACCCCCAGCTCGCGCAGGCGGCTGACCTGACGCACCGCCGCATCGATGTCGTACATCAGCGACGTCTCGGCCACCTCGACTTCCAGTTGCGAAGGCTCAAGCCCCTGTTCCTGGATCACCTTTTGCAGCTCATCCACCAGGTTCGGCTGAGTGAACTGGGCACGGCTGAGGCTGATGCCCAGCACCAGCGCGTCCTCGAAGACGCCATACCACTCGCGGCGCTGCGCCGCGCCTTTGCAGTAGATCCAGCTGGCCAGGCGGTGAATCAGCCGGGCCTCTTCCAGCAAGGGAATGAACAGCCCAGGCGGCACATCGCCGACACTGGGGTGCTGCCAGCGCAGCAAGGCTTCGAAACCGCGCAGGCGGCCATCGGCGAACGCCACCTGGGGCTGGTACACCAGGGTGAAATCCTTGTGCTCGATGGCCGTGCGCACGCCATCCTCGAGCATCAGCCGCGAACGGGCCCGGCCATTGAGCTCCTGGTCGTAGAAGCGGTACTGATGGCGCCCGGCGCGCTTGGCCGCATACATCGCAGCGTCCGCCGCGCGCAGCAGGCCTTCGACATTCGAACCGCAATCCGGGTAGGTGGCGATGCCGATGCTCACCCCCAGGCTGACCTCGATACCATCCTGCTGCGGGTAGCTGGCCATGCGTTCGAGCAAGCGCTCGGCATAGCGCCCGGCCAGTTCCGGGTAGGCCAGGCCGTCGAACAGCACGGTGAATTCATCGCCGCCCATACGCGCCAGCAGCGAGTGGCTGCACAGGCACTCCTTCAACTGCTCGGCGACCCAACGCAGCACCTGGTCACCGGCCTCGTGCCCAAGGTTGTCGTTGATTCGCTTGAAGCCGTCGAGGTCCATGTACATCAGGGCCTGGAACTTGTCGGTGCGCTCGTTGCGCACCAGTTGGCTCTCGGCGGCCTGGTAGAAGCCGCGACGGTTGAGCAGGCCGGTGAGCGGGTCGGTGACGGCCTGCTGCTCCAGTTGCTGGTGCAGGCTGCGCACCACCGACATGTCCAGCACCGTCACCACCATCGCCTGCTGCTCCACCGGCAAGGGCGCACAGGACAGCGCCACCGGCACCAACTGGCCCGACGCCTTGCGCAGCTGGGCATCGTGCACGCGGAAGATCTGCCGGCCGAGGTAGGCCTGGTAGAAGTCCGACTCGCGCCACAGGCTGGCGCTGGGTAGCTGGATCAGCTCCAGCACATGGGCGCCCTTGAGGTTATCCACAGGCGCTTCGAGCAGGCGCGAGATAGCCGGGTTGGCGAAGCCGATAGTCCCGTCCTCGTCGACCACCAGGATGCCTTCGGCGGCGTTCTCCAGGATCGAGGCGTTGAACGCCCGCGCCGACTCAAGCTCGCGGGTCAGGCGCTGGAGCATGCGGCGGTTACGCTGCTGCTCGAGCAACGCCTGCACCTTGGGCTTGAGGATTTGCGGGTCGAAGGGTTTGAACAGGTAGTCCACCGCGCCACTGGCATAGCCCTTGAGCACAGCGGCCTGGGACTGCTCGTTGGCGGTGAGGAAGATTATCGGGGTAAGCCGGGTACGCTGGCTGCCGCGCATCAGGCGGGCCACTTCGAAACCATCCATTTCCGGCATCTGCACGTCGAGCAGGACCAGGTCCACTTCCTGTTCGAGCAGGGTGCTCAGGGCCTCCATGCCGGAACTGGCAGTCAATACCTGCCAGTCCTGACGCGACAGCAAGGCCCGCATGCTGGTCAGGTTTTCCGGGTAGTCGTCTACGACCAGTAGAACCGAGCGGCTATCCGGGGTTTGTGTGTGAGCGACATCCATGCGGCTTCTCTTGTAAGGCCAACCAGGTCAAGCAATCGGATCCGATTACTCACTCTAGTCCTACTATTGAAAGACGCAACGCGAAGAACTGGCTATAGGCCATCTAGCTTCACGTTAGCCGACTAACGGGCAGTCGGCCAGCGTGACAGCCAGGTTTGGAGGCGCTATCAGGTGTATCTGTTGTAGGTGCCGAGCAACGTCGGTGTGCCGCCGTGCGGCACCCTGAACACCAGACAGTCGTTGCGGTTGATTGTCCTCATCTGCCCTGCCCAGGAGATCGAGCGAGCATAGTCGGATAAATTGGTAATGACCTGTATCGATGGGCTACCGGACGTATTGGCGGCGAATGTCAGCGTGGCGCCCGAGCCGCCATTTAGGATGGAAAAGATCCCGTAGGCACGCGTCTGTACAACTGAGCCTGACGACGTTGAGGATTCGATGATACGGAGGTCTCGAGCCGCAGCACGCCGCTGGTTCGCATAGACCACCTTATCTGCCAGCCTCTGACGCAGAGACCAATCCGTATTGATGATGTAATGCCCCTGAATCGGCGCGTGGTCCCCCCAGGCCGAAAACCATGTTATCAGCTGCCTGGAAAGGTCTTTCGGTACGAAAAATGGCAGAGAATAATAAGCAGCTTGTATGGCGCGTAGATCACCGAACCCCTTGTTTTCTTGAGCAACTCTCAAAATGAAGTTCGCCATCTCATTTTCCGACGGCGTATGCTTGCCAATCCAGCGCTGTTGGACGCCGGGCCAGAAACTTGCATCACGATACGTGTGGTTGTAAGACACGACGGTATTCATGCCCATCGCCCAGAGCTGCACGATGGCCGCCTCCTTACAGGCAACGGGAACGATGGTTTTACCTAAATACCGTTTGATAAGTTCCCTCAACTCGTCGTGCGCAGCATAGGTGAACTTGTTGAATCGATGGAAATTTAAAATAACGATTTCTTTATGAGCACCTTTGTAATATCGGTATTCCGACAGTGCTCGCAGAACGTCCGTTTCCACGGTGCGATTATTAGTACTGTTGTGAAAGATGCGAAAGCGTCTCGCACCCTGACTGGCGCTAAAAAACTCGACACGTAGATCGAGCGAACGAACACCCCATGCCAGCTGATCGTTTATCGGACGATCCTGACACGTCTCCGAAGACGGGGCGGGAAATGCCTTTTTGTCGAAACCGGAATTATGGGTACCGAGCAGAATCGCTTCGCCTATCGGCAGTACCCGCACACCCGCGTATCTCTCCATCCAGTCAAAGCGGACGTAGTCTTCCGGTGTACAAACACCATTATTAACGCCACCACCTGGGCAATACCCGTCCTTGGGCTCCAGGCCATCTACCTGATCTTCCGAAATACCTTCAAGGTGCGCACGTGCCTCGTACTCTACAGAGCCCTCATGTTCCGGCAGTATAAACATTTCACCCGTCTGCGCCGTTATTACATTGTCAAAATCCACAGCAAACCATGCCTTGCAATAGTGAGTAAAATCTAAAGCTAACACATGAAAAAAACTTCGCCTCCTACCAGAAGTACCAGACATCCCCCAAGAAAAAATCGACAGTTCAACGCGACAAACTTAATTAGGCCCATAAAAAAACCCGCATCTCTGCGGGTTTTTAATTTCAAATTTTCAATCAGTTGACCTTGGCAGCCAACTCACCTTTGGCATAGCGCTGGAACATACCTTCCAGGGAGATCGGTTTGATCTTCGAGGCATTACCGGCAGTACCGAACGCTTCATAACGGGCGATGCACACATCGCGCATGGCCTTCACGGTCTCGGCGAAGAACTTGCGTGGGTCGAACTCGCTCGGGTGCTGGGCCATGTAGCGGCGGATGGCACCGGTGGAGGCCAGGCGCAGGTCGGTGTCGATGTTGACCTTGCGCACGCCATACTTGATGCCTTCGACGATTTCTTCGACCGGCACGCCGTAGGTTTCTTTGATCGCGCCGCCGTACTCGTTGATGATCGCCAGCCAGTCCTGCGGTACCGAGGAAGAACCACATCAGGTTGAGGTGGAAGAAGCCGACGTGGCGCTGGATCTCTTTCCACGAGCACAGCACCGACAGCACGCCGAGCAGGCCGGTCAGCAGGA
>NZ_JBNNVR010000009.1:78132-89984 GCF_050280645.1 Pseudomonas sp. NPDC089554 | reverse complement strand
GCAGGAACGGAGCGGGTTTGCTCAGCTTCGATGAATTCATGGTGCGCTCCCGACAGACAGGGTCTGCGACTGGTGCAATGGCAGGTAGACCAGGCCGGTGCTGGTCGACGCGGGCGTGGGCACGGCGTCCGACGCCACCATCGCCATGGAGATGGGCTGCGAGGCGGTGCTGATGAACTCGGCCATCGCCCACGCCCAGCAGCCGGTGTTGATGGCCCAGGCGATGAAACACGCCATTGAGGCCGGTCGCCTGGCCTACCTGGCCGGCCGCATGCCGAAGAAACTCTATGCCAGCGCCTCGTCGCCGCTGGAAGGTCTGATCAAGTAAGAGCCCCTGATGACTGAATCGCAAGAAACGCCTAGCACCCCCGAAGGCGAAGACCGCCCGCACCGCCGCATCAAGAGCTTCGTGATGCGCGCTGGCCGCATGACTGAAGGCCAGCAGCGCGGCCTGGAGCAGGGTGGCCCGCTGTTCATCCTGCCGCTGGCCGAAAGCCCGGTGGACTACGACCAGGTGTTTGGCCGCTCGGCGCCGCGCACCCTGGAGATCGGCTTCGGCATGGGCCACTCCCTGCTGGAGATGGCCGCCGCCTCGCCCGAGCTGGACTTCATCGGCGTAGAAGTACACCGCCCAGGTGTGGGCGCGTTGCTCAACGGCGTGTTGACCCAAGGCCTGAAGAACCTGCGGGTGTACGACTGCGATGCGATCGAGGTGCTCAACCGCTGCGTGGCAGACAACAGCCTCGACCGCCTGATGCTGTTCTTCCCCGACCCGTGGCACAAGGCGCGCCACCACAAGCGCCGCATCGTGCAGCCGGAGTTCGCCGAGCTGGTGCGCCGCAAGCTTAAGGTGGGCGGCGTGTTCCACATGGCCACCGACTGGGAACCCTACGCCGAGCACATGCTGGAGGTGATGAAGGTGGCGCCGGGTTACCGCAACCAGGCCGCTGATGGTGCCTATGTACCGCGCCCTGAAGAGCGCCCGATCACCAAGTTCGAACGCCGTGGCGAACGCCTTGGGCATGGGGTGTGGGATTTGAAGTTCGAGAAGGTAAGCTGAGCTGCTTTCGTTCAGCGTTAGCTTCTGGTCTGCCTGAGTGCAGGCGAAAAAAACCGCCTTGTGAAGGGCGGTTTTTTTATGCGGGCTTCGGGTTACGAGGCCTAGGCCTACACAGCACTGGAAACAATCACGAAAAGATCTTGCGGCGACGTTTTGGTCGCGTCAATAGAATCACCCCCGCCGATCGGCCACCACGCCGATCAACACCAGCACCACCAGCAACACCGGAGCCAGCGCATAGTTGTTGAATTGGCTCAGCCCCTTCACCACCCATGGCGTGGCATAGATCAGCGCCGCGCCGCTGCCGATCATCACCAGCAAGGCCATGAACGGCACACGCAGAGCGCCGGCCAGGTTGCCGAGGCGGCCTTCGACCCAGCTCTTGATATCGGTGCCGAACAGCACCAGCAGGCAGCCTACCAAGGCCAGGGAAATCTCCGACAGGTTGCTGCGGCTCCAGCGGGAAACGGTCGAGAGCAGGTCAAGTACCAGGTCCATGGGTCATCCTTAATTCAAGAAATACTGCAGCAGGTCGTTGAGGAACAGCTGGCCCCGTGGCGTGGCCGCCAGGCGATTCGGTTCGACCTGCAAAAGGCCCTTTTGTTCGGCTGCCCGGCGTGCCTCGGCAAGCTGCACCAGGGGCAGGCCGGTGCGTTGGGTGAACAGCTCGGCTTCCACGCCATCGGTCAAGCGCAGGGCGTTCATCAGGAATTCGAAGGGCAGCTCGTCGGCGGGCAGCAGCTTCTCGCCGGCCTTGAACGGCTTGGCGGGGTTCAGGTAGTCCTTCGGCGTGCGGGTCTTCCAGGTGCGCAGGATGCGCCCGTCCGGGAACGACAGCTTGCCGTGTGCACCGGCACCAATACCGATGAAGTCGCCGAAGCGCCAGTAGTTCAGGTTGTGGCGCGCGGCGCGGTCGGCCTGGGCATAGGCCGAGACCTCGTACTGTCGATAGCCATGCTCGGCCATCAGCGTCTGCCCGGCCTCCTGGATATCCCAAAGGATGTCGTCCTCCGGCAACTCCGGCGGCTGGTTCCAGAACACCGTGTTCGGCTCCAGCGTCAGTTGGTACCACGACAGGTGCGTCGGCCCCAGCTCGATGGCCTGGCGCAGGTCGGCCAGGGCGTCGTCCAGTGATTGATCGGGCAGGCCGTGCATCAGGTCGAGGTTGAAGTTGTCGAAGCCCGCAGCGCGGGCCATGCCGGCGGCGCGCACCGCTTCGTCGCCGTTGTGGATGCGCCCAAGCTTCTCCAGCTTGGCCGGCTGGAAACTCTGCACGCCGATGGACAGTCGATTGATACCGGTCTGGCGATAGGCCTTGAACTTCTCCTGCTCGAACGTGCCCGGGTTGGCCTCAAGGGTGATCTCGATGTCCGGCTCGAACCCGATACGTTGCTCTACGCCACGCAGCAGGCGGCCCAGGGCGTCGGCGCTGAACAGGCTGGGGGTGCCGCCACCGAAGAAGATCGAACTGATCAGGCGGCCCTGTACGGCAGGCAGCTCCTGGTCAAGGTCGGCCAGCAGGGCGTCGACGTACTCCGCTTCCGGCAGGCTCGGGCCGGCCTGGTGGGAGTTGAAGTCGCAGTAGGGGCATTTGCGCACGCACCAGGGGATATGGATGTACAACGCCAGCGGTGGTAGCTCGGGCAGAAGCAGGCCAGCCGCGCCAGACGGGCGCAGCTGGAGGGACGGCTGTTCGGTCATGCCAGGCCCAGGCGTTGACGCAGCAGGGCCATGGCGCGGGCGCGGTGGCTGAGCTGGTTCTTGTCGACAGGCGCCAGGTCGGCGCTGGAGCAGTTGCGCTCCGGCACCCAGAACAGCGGGTCGTAGCCGAAGCCATGCTCGCCGCTGGCCTCGAAGAGGATGCGCCCCGGCCAGATGCCTTCACAAAGGATCGGCAGTGGGTCATCGGCATGGCGTACCAGAGCCAGCACGCAGACGAACTGCGCGCCACGCTGCTCGGCCGGTACATCCTTCAGCGCGTCGAGCAGCTTGGCGTTGTTTGCCGCATCGCCCTTGCCCTCGGCATAGCGCGCCGAATAAATGCCCGGCGCACCGCCGAGGAAGTCCACCGCCAGGCCCGAGTCGTCAGCCAGCGCTGGCAGGCCGGATAAACGGGCCGCGTTGCGGGCCTTGAGAATGGCGTTCTCGACGAACGACAGGCCGGTTTCCTCGGGTTCCACCTGGCTGAACTCGCCCACCGAGCGCAGTTGCACCGAGCCGCCGAGCATGGCTTGCAGCTCCTTGAGTTTGCCGGCGTTATGGCTGGCCAATACGAGTTGTTGGAAATTCATCATTCGCCTGGGAACACTTCCTGGTTGAAGCTTAAGGTATGACTGACGCCGCCGGTCTCGACGTTGAGCTCGAACGTCAGGGTTTCCGGCTGCGCGATCTTGAACTGGGCGATGTAGTACACCGCGCCCTGGTCGCTAATCTGCCTGAACGACAGCGGAGCACTGCGCCCCGTGAGGTCCTTCACCGTGCCGCTGACCACCGCCATGCCCGGCTTGCCGCCCTTGAGCACGGCAATGTTGAGCACGCCTTGGTTCTTGCTGCGGGTCAGCCCCGTGGCGGCAGCCACTTGCGGTTGCAACATGCTCGAGGTGAACGCGCTGTAGTGCACCGTCACGTCGCCGAACACTTCCTTGCGATCGGGCCGCGCGGCATCGGCGGCCCATGCCGGCAAGGCCAGGCACAGACTGAACAGGAACATTGCGAGACGACGCATGGTGCCACTCCTTCTGGATAAGCGGGTCAGACCGCGACGTGGTGCTCCTGCAACCCTGGGCTGCTGACCCGATAGATACCGATTTCACCTAGAAGGTTAGGCCAAAGCCGGCCGCCCCACCCGTTGCGGTGCAGGCGGTCGACGGCCAGGCGGTCGAGCACCTTGGCCCGGCGCTCGTGGCACAGGTTCTCGAAGTCTTCGAAGGTGCAGAAATGGATGTTCGGGGTGTTGTACCAGGTGTAGGGCATGAAGTCCGACACCGGCATGCGGCCCTTGGTGGCCAGGTACCAGCGGCAGCGCCAGTGGCCGAAGTTGGGGAAGGTGATGATGCACTCGCGGCCTACGCGCAGCATCTCGTCGAGGATCCGGTCGGGGTACTCGACCGCCTGCAAGGCCTGGGTCATGACCACCACGTCGAAACTGTTGCTGGCGAAGTTGCCCAGGCCATTGTCCAGGTCCTGCTCGATGACATTGACGCCCTTGGCCACGCAGGAGGCGATGTTGTCGGCGTCGATCTCCAGCCCGTAGCCGGTGACTTGCTTGCGGTCGCGCAACGAAGCCAGCAACTCGCCGTTGCCGCAGCCCAGGTCGAGTACCCGGCTGCCGGCGGGGATCCAGTCGTGGATGATTTCCAGGTCGGCTCTCATGCGGTCCTCAGATGGCGATGCGGTTCATGTAGTTCGCGAAACCCTGCATGTAGCGCGGGGTGGGGATCAGGAAGGCGTCGTGCCCGTAGGGAGAGTCGATCTCCAGGTAGCAGACGTCCTTGCGCGCCGCCAGCAGGGCGTCGACGATTTCCCGGGAGCGTGCCGGCGAGAAGCGCCAGTCGGTGGTGAACGACATGATGCAGTAGTTCGCCGTGACGTGGGCCAGTGCGGCCGACAGGTCGCCGCCCTTGGCGGCGGCCGGGTCGAAGTAGTCCAGCGCCTTGGTCATCAGCAGGTAGGTGTTGGCATCGAAGCGGCCGGAGAACTCCTCGCCCTGGTAGCGCAGGTAGCTTTCGACCTGGAACTCGACGCTGTGGAAGTCGTAGTTGAGCTTGTCGCTTTTCAGCTCGCGGCCAAATTTCTCGCCCATCGAGTCGTCGGACAGGTAGGTGATGTGGCCGACCATGCGCGCCAGCATCAGGCCGCGCTTGGGCACCACGCCTTGGTCCTGGAACGAGCCGCCGTGGAACTCGGGGTCGGTGAGGATGGCCTGGCGGGCAACTTCGTTGAAGGCGATGTTCTGTGCCGAGAGCTTGGGCGCCGAGGCCACGTCGACGCAGTGGCGTACGCGCTCGGGGTAGGTGATGGTCCATTGCAGGGCCTGCATGCCGCCCAGGCTGCCGCCGACCACTGCCGCCCACTGGCTGATGCCCAGGCGGTCGGCCAGGCGTGCCTGGCTGTGTACCCAGTCTTCCACGGTCAATACCGGGAACTCGGCGCCATAGGGCTTGCCGGTGGCGGGGTTGGTGCTGCTCGGGCCGGTGCTGCCATTGCAGCCGCCCAGGTTGTTCAGGCTGACCACGAAGAAGCGGTTGGTGTCGATCGGCTTGCCGGGGCCGATGCAGCTGTCCCACCAGCCTGGCTTGCGGTCGTCCGGGCTGTGGTAGCCGGCGGCGTGGTGATGGCCGGACAGCGCATGGCAGATCAACACCGCATTGCTGGCGCTGGCGTTGAGGGTGCCATAGGTTTCATAGACCAGCTCGTAGCTGGCCAGGGCGCGGCCACAGGCCAGGGCCAGGGGCTCTTCGAACCGGGCGACCTGGGGGGTTACCAGGCCGACGGAATCTTCGGGAAGGACAGTGGACATCGACCCTGCTCACGCTTGACGGAGGCGTAAGTCTAAAGAGCACCACCCCCAGCGGCAAGCAAAGGCTTGCCACCAGGAGCGCCTCGGGTCAGATCATCCGCCACAGCTCTTGTGGCATGCCCGCGTAGGCCGCCAGCGGTGGCATGACGAACGACTGGATCACCTGGATCGCCAGGAAAGCGAAGATCGGCGAGATGTCCATGCCGCCCAGGTTGGGGATCAGGCGGCGGAACGGCGCCAGCACCGGCTCGCTGATCTGGTAGGCAAGTTCCGCGGCGGGGTTGTGGCTGTTCGGCGCGATCCACGAGACGATCACCATGACGATCATCGCCACCCAGAAGATCTTCAGGAACAGCGACGTGATACCGATGATGGCCCACAGTAGCAGGTACAGGACGTCGCCGAAGGTGCCGTAGCTGACCATCAGCACGAAGGCCATCAGCAGCGCCTGGATGACGATCGCCAGCAGCAGCGACGAAGTGTCCAGCCCGCCAATGCTGGGGATGATGCGACGAATCGGCTTGAGCAGCGGTTGGGTAGCGCGCACCGTGAACTGGCACAGTGGGTTGTAGAAATCGGCCTTGACCAATTGCAGTACGAAGCGCAGCAGGACGATCACCAGGTACAGGCTGACCAGGGTTTGCACCACGAAGATCGCGGCGCCGGACAGTGCATTCATCGACAGCTCCTTATTTGCCCAATTGTTCGGCCAGCTCGGCAGAGCGGGTGGCTGCGGCTTGCAGCGCCTGCTCGACGATGGCCTCGAAACCGTTGCCTTGGAAAGATTTGATCGCCGCTTCCGTGGTGCCGGCCGGCGAGGTGACGCGGCGGCGCAGCTCGGCGGCCTCGACATCGCTGGCCACCGCCATGCGTGCGGCGCCCAGCGCGGTCTGCAGGGTCAGTTGCGAGGCGGTTTCGCGCGGCAGGCCGAGCTTTTCACCCGCCGCCGTCATGGCTTCGATCAGCAGGAAGAAATACGCCGGGCCGCTGCCGGACACGGCGGTGACGGCATCGAGCTGCTGTTCCTCGCCCAGCCACAGGGCGGTGCCCACGGCCGACAGCAGTTGCTCGGCCTGCTCGCGTTGTGCCGGGGTGACTTCACCGGTGGCGTACAGGCCGCTCACGCCCTGGCGCAGCAGCGCCGGGGTGTTGGGCATGCAACGCACCACGGGAATCTGCCCCAGCCAGGTTTGCAGGCTGGCGCAGGTGATGCCGGCGGCGATGGAGACGACCAGTTGGCCCGGCACGAGGTGCGGCTGCAGGGCCTCGCACACGGCCTTCATGACCTGCGGCTTGACGGCGAGGACGATCACGTCGGCGCCATCGATGGCCTGGCGGTTGTCGGCGAAGGTTTCGATGCCGTGCTCGGCACTGATGCGTTCGCGGGTGTCGCTGCCCGGGTCGCTGGCGCGGATCTGCGTGGCGTCGAGGCCCTGGGCACGCAGGCCACCGATCAGGCTGGCGGCCATGTTGCCGGCGCCGATAAAGGCAATACGCGTCTTGCTCATGTCGGGTCCTTAAGGAAAAAGAAAGTAGAACATGGATCAGGGCTGCCCGTAGTCACGGGCGCCAAACAGCGCGGTACCGATACGTACCCAGGTCGCCCCCTGGGCGATCGCCGCTTCCAGGTCGTGGCTCATACCCATGGACAGGGTATCCAGGCCCAGGCCCAGGCTTTCCTGCAACTGGCGCAGGCGGGCGAAGGCGGCTTCCTGTTCGGCGCGCTCATCGGTGGGTTGCGGAATGGCCATCAGGCCACGCAGGCGCAGGTTGGGCAGGCTGGCGACCGATGCGGCCAGGGCTGGCAGCTCAGCGGGCGAGCAACCGGACTTGCTGGCCTCGCCGCTGACATTCACCTGCAGGCAGATGTTCAGCGGCGCCAGGCCCGCAGGGCGCTGCTCGGACAAGCGTTGGGCGACTTTCAGGCGGTCCACGGAATGTACCCAGTCGAAGTGTTCGGCAATGGCCTTGGTCTTGTTCGACTGGATGGGGCCGATGAAGTGCCAGATCAAGGGCAGGTCACGCAGTTCCTCCTGCTTGGCCAGGGCCTCTTGCAGGTAGTTCTCGCCCATGTCGCGCAGCCCGGCGGCATGCGCCTCGCGGATGGCGCTGGCCGGCTTGGTCTTGCTCACGGCCAGCAACTGGACGCTGTCGGAGGCCCGTGAAGCGGCCTTTGCCGCGCTGTCTATGCGGGCGGCGAGGGCGCCAAGGTTGTCTGCTATGGTGGACATGGGTCGCTGCCGGCGGTGAAAGAGTTTGCGGCATTCTACCTGCTTGATGGCCTTTGGGGAGTCTCATGGATGTGACCGACCTGCTGGCCCGCGCACTTGGCGCGGGCGCTTCCGATGTGCACCTGGCTGCGGGGGAGCCGCCATTGCTGCGTGTAGACGGCGAACTGCAACGCCTGGCACTGCCGCAACTGACGTCGCAAGCCTTGGAAGAGGGCATGGCCCGTTTTCTCGATCATGAACAGTCCAGCCGCTGGGCCTGCTGCGATGAGCTCGACTTGGGCCTGAGTGTGCCCGGTGTGGGGCGGGTTCGGGCGAACCTGTTCCGCCAGCGGCAAGGCCTGGCGGTGAGCCTGCGGCTGATTCCCTCGAGCACCCCTGGTATCGAGGCGCTGGGCCTGGAAGAGGTGTTTCGGCTGATGTGCGGGTACCGCGACGGCCTGGTGCTGGTGGGCGGGCCGACCGGCAGCGGCAAGTCGAGCACCCTCGCTGCGCTGATTGACCAGCTGGGTCGGCTGCGCGCCGGGCATATCGTCACGCTCGAAGACCCGATCGAATACCTTCAGCCCAGTCAGCGCAGCTTGGTCAGCCAGCGCGAGGTTGGCCGCGACAGCCGTGATTTCGCCCAGGGCCTGCGCAGCGCCCTGCGCCAGGACCCGGACGTGATCATGATTGGCGAGCTGCGTGACCTGGAGACCATCCGCCTGGCGTTGCGCGCTGCGGAAACCGGGCACTTGGTGCTGGCCACCGTGCACACCCGTTCAGCGGTGGGCAGCATCGACCGGTTGGTGGAGGTGTTCGCCGCCGAGGAGAAAGCCTTGGTGCGTGGCATGCTGGCGGACTCGTTGCGTATGGTGGTGGCGCAGGGGCTGCTCAAGCGCGTCGGCGGTGGACGTGTGGCGGCGCGGGAGGTGCTGGTGGCCACGCCTGCGGTGCGCAATTTGATTCGCGAAGGGCGCATGGCGCAGTTGGCGTCGGTGATGCAGATGGGCGCAGCGCAGGGGATGGTTACGATGGAGGCGGCTGTGGGGGAATTGGCCGCCCAAGGCATCATTAAGATGGACTAGTCCTCTTCGCGGGCAAGCCCGCTCCTACAGGTTCCGCGCTGTACCTGTAGGAGCGGCCTTGGCCGCGAACACGGGCGCAGCCCGTGCCAGGCACCGCGGTATTTTGATTTAGCGCTTGGCCAGGCGCAGCGCCTCTTGCTCCTTCGGCAGCACGCGTTTGGCCACCACATAGCGTTTGTGCCAGAAGGGCTTTTCCAGGCTGTCGATGCTGACGTTCTTGCCAGTACGCGGCGCGTGGATGAAGCGATCGTTGCCCAGGTAGATAGCCACGTGATCCACGCGGCGGCTCTTGATCTTGAAGAAAATCAGGTCGCCCGGCTGCAGGTCGCTGCGCGCCACTTTCACGCCGTGGCCCTGGGCCATGGCATTGGAGGTGCGGGGCAAGTCGACATTGGCGACATCATTGAAGGCATATTTGACCAGGCCGCTGCAGTCGAAGCCCTTGCCAGGCGTGCTGCCGCCCCAGCGGTAGGGCGTGCCGAGTTCATTCACGGCACGGCTAAGCACCTCACTACTCTGCTTGGGCGACATCGCCGCCACTTTTTGCAGTTCGTGGTTCTTCGCGGCATTGGCCGGGCGGTTGCGCACTACCGCTTGCTTGACGGGTGTGCGGTTTACAGTGGCACTGGCGTTGGTGGTGTAGCCAGTGAAACCGTTGGGAAGTCGTTGCTCACGATTGGTGGCGTGGGCGGCCAGGGGTAACAATAGGCAGAGGGTCAGCCATGTCTTGATCAAAGGCGGCATAGTTGAAGCTCTTTATAGGTGTTGGCGCGCAACTTTATAACAGCTTTTTGTTCACATTTTGATCCACTGGTCGATTGCCCAAGGCCGCCCGTCGGCTCAAAATGAAAAAGTCACATTTCTTCTTAGAAAATTTTCGGCTAACCCGAGAGGTCCATGAATGAACACTTATCAACAGGGTGCGCCTTATCACGACACCCACAGCAAGGCCATTGGCTACCTGCTGTGGATCTTCGGTTTCCTGGGGTCGCACCGTTTCTACTATGGCAAGCCGATCACCGGGACGATCTGGTTCTTCACCCTGGGGCTGCTGGGCATAGGCTGGTTGATCGACCTGTTCCTGATCCCGTCCATGGACCGCGAGGCCGACATGCGCTTCCAGTCGGGGCGGGTGAACTACAGCATCACCTGGATCTTGCTGACCTTCCTGGGGATCTTCGGCGTGCACCGGCTGTACATGGGCAAGTGGATCACCGCGGTGATCTATTTCTTCACGGGCGGGTTGTTCCTGGTGGGGGTGCTGTATGACTTCTGGACCCTGAATAGCCAGGTTTCGGAGGTCAACGCCGGGCGTCGTTAAGGCCCTTGAAGTAAAAAGGCCTTGTCGGGTTCACCGGCAAGGCCTTTTTCATTACTGGCGCGTCTGTCGCTGCTGTAACAGCAGGTTGCTGAACCCAGCCCCCGCCAGCTGCTTCTGCGCCACGGTCAGCTGTTCACGGTTGCTGAACGGGCCGACCAACACGCGGTACCAGGTCTCGTCCTTCACCGTACCGGACTCCACCTTCACCACCTGGCCCAGCAGGATGATCTGCGCGCGCACCTTGTCGGCATCGGCCTCCTTGCGGAACGAGCCGGCCTGCAGGAAGAACTGCGTGGTTGCCGCAGGCTTGATCACCGGAGGCGCGGGTGGTGGAGTCTGCCCCAGCAGCGCCGCCTGGGCACGGGCGGTGTCGATCTTGGCCGCCTCGGCCGGGGTCACCGGGGTGGTGGGTACTGCCGGCACCGGCGGAGTCTTCTCCGGCACGGCCTCGGGCGGCACGATCACCTCGGATTCCGGGAGCAGGGTGTAGAAGTCGTACTTCGGCTTCACCGGCTGCTGGGCCGAGGTGGATTTTTCCGCCTCGGCGACCTTGGCCGGCTTCTGCTGCTCGGGCTTGGCGCGTTTGATATCGTCGCCGCCGGGTTCGAGCTTCATCAGGAAGACGATGAAGGCGCCGACGGTGAGGCCTACCGCCAGCCACGCCCAGCCCGGGATCGGCTGTTTGGCCGGCGCCTGGTAGCGGCTTGCACCGCGCTTTGGTGCGGGTTTTTTCTTGGCAGCCAACTTACATGCGCTCCAGGGTTTCCAGGCCGAGCAGTTCCAGGCCCTGCTTGAGGGTACGGCCGGTCAGTGCAGCCAGGCGCAGGCGGCTTTGCTGCTGCGCTGGGGTGTCGGCGGCGAGGATCGGGCAGTTCTCGTAGAAGCTGGAGAACAGGCCGGCCAGGTCGTACAGGTAGGTGCACAGCACGTGCGGGGTGCCTTTGTCGGCCACGTTATTGAGGGTTTCGTCGAACTGCGCCAGGCGCGCAGCCAGGTCCTGCTCGTGGGCGGCTTGCAGCACGATCTGCCCATCGACTTCGTCGAAACCCTTGTCCAGTTTGCGGAATACGCCGGCCACGCGGGTGTAGGCATACAGCAGGTAAGGCGCGGTGTTGCCTTCGAAGTTGAGCATCTGTTCGAAGTTGAAGCTGTAGTCGCTGGTGCGGTGCTTGGACAGATCGGCGTACTTCACCGCGCCGATGCCTACCACCTCGCCGATGTGACGCAGCTCGTCCTCGGCCAGGGTCGGGTTCTTCTCCTTGACCAGCGCGTAGGCGCGCTCCTTGGCTTCGTTCAGCAGGTCGATCAGCTTGACGGTGCCGCCGTCGCGGGTCTTGAAGGGGCGGCCATCGGCGCCGTTCATGGTGCCGAAGCCCATGTGTTCCATCTGCATCGGGTGACCGACGAAGCCTGCGCGGCGGGCCACTTCGAACACCTGGTTGAAGTGCAGCGCCTGACGCTGGTCGACGAAGTACAGGGCGCGGTCAGCCTTGAGCACATTGCTGCGGTAGCGCACGGCGGCCAGGTCGGTGGTGGCGTACAGGTAGCCGCCGTCGGCCTTTTGCACGATCCGAGAAGCGTCGAACAGTGGAAACACTTCATTGAAAGTTGCCTGGACTTTCGCCCGGCCGATGGCGTCTACCGCATCGCCCGTGAC
>NZ_JBNNVR010000009.1:0-78122 GCF_050280645.1 Pseudomonas sp. NPDC089554 | reverse complement strand
GCACGAAGATGTCCGACGGGTCGACGTGCAGGGCGCTGGCGGCGCGGGCGGTCGGGCCTTTTGCACGATCACCGGCAGGGGCTCGCCCTCGGTGTTCTTGAATTCGTCGAGGAATACGCACTGGGCGCCCTGGCTCTCGACCAGCAGGCCGGTGGCCTTGAGGTCGGCGACCACATTGGCCAGGTCGGCGTTGTAGGCGCTCTCGCCCATCACGTCGGCCATGGTCAGCTTGACGTTGAGCAGCTCGTAGGTCTTCTGGCAGTGCGACAGCGAGATGTCCTTGAAGCGCGTCCACAGGGCCATGCAGTCCGGGTCGCCGGCTTGCAGCTTGACGACAAGGCCGCGGGCACGGGTGGCGAAGTCTTCGGACTCGTCGAAGCGTTTCTTCGCGGCGCGGTAGAAGTTCTCGAGGTCAGACAGCTCGTCGCTGGTGATCGGGTTTTCCTCGAGGTAGGCCAGCAGCATGCCGAACTGGGTGCCCCAGTCGCCCACGTGGTTCTGCCGGATCACGTCGTCACCGAGGAACTCCAGCACCCGCGCGACGCTGTCGCCAATGATGGTCGAGCGCAGGTGGCCGACGTGCATCTCCTTGGCCAGGTTCGGTGCCGACATGTCGACCACCACCTTCTCGGCGCCGCCGGCCTTGCGCACACCCAGGCGGGCGTCGGCCAGGGCGGCGTCCAGGCGCTGGGCCAGGGCGTCGGTGTTCTGGAAGAAGTTCAGGAAGCCTGGGCCGGCGATCTCGACCTTGCTGATATCGGCGCTGGCCGGCAGGGCGGCGATGATCTTGTCGGCCAAGTCGCGAGGCTTCATGCCGGCTGGCTTGGCCAGCATCATGGCGATGTTGCTGGCGAAGTCGCCGTGGGTCTTGTCGCGGGCGTTTTCCACCTGGATCGCCGGGGTCAGGCCTTCAGGCAACGCACCGTCGGCGACGAGTTGGGTGAGGGCTTGCTGGATCAGCTGGCGAATGGTGTCTTTCATCGGGATCTCTTTTCGACCGCAAGCGCGGTGGGGCGCTTCGATGCGCAGGTGGAAAAACGGGGCATTATCCGTGGCTGGGGCGTGGTTGCCAACCTTTGGGGGCATTCAATAAAGGTCGACCGGGTCTACATCCAGCGACCAGCGCACCTGGCGCCCCGATGGCATCTGTTCCAACACTAGCAGCCAGCTGCTTATCAGGCGATGCAGCGCCGCCCGGGCATTGGCCTGGATCAACAACTGCGCGCGGAAGCGCCCGGCCCGGCGTTCCATGGGAGCCGGAACCGGCCCCAATAGTTCGATGCCCTGTGCGCCCTGTTCGGCCAGCAAGCGCTCTGCGGCGGCGCAGGCCTCGTCGAGAAAACCTTCGGCCTGGCCCGGCTTGTGCGCCTCGGCGCGCAGCAATGCCAGGTGCGAGAAGGGGGGCAGGCCCGCGGCCCGGCGTTCGCTCAGCGCCTGCTCGGCGAAGGCGAAGTAGCCTCGCTCGGTCAACTGCACCAGCAGCGGGTGCTCGGCCAGGTGGGTCTGCACGATCACCTTGCCGGGTTCATCGGCACGCCCGGCGCGCCCGGCCACCTGCACGATCAGTTGGGCCATGCGCTCGCTGGCGCGGAAGTCGCCGGAGAACAGGCCGCCGTCGGCATCGAGGATGGCCACCAGCGTCACCTTGGGGAAGTGATGACCCTTGGCCAGCATTTGCGTGCCCACCAGGATGCTCGGCTGGCCGCGCTGGATGGTAGAGAACAGTTGTTGCATGGCGTCCTTGCGCGACGTGCTGTCGCGGTCCACCCGCAGTACCGGGTATTGCGGGAACAAGGTCTTCAGGCGCTCTTCGGCGCGCTCGGTGCCAGCCCCCACCGGGCGCAGGTCGACGTGCGCGCACTGTGGGCATTGCAGCGGCAGGCGTTCGTCATAGCCGCAGTGGTGGCAACGCAGCACGCCGGAGCGCTGGTGTACGGTCATGCGCGCATCGCAGCGCGGGCATTCGGACAGCCAGCCACAGTCGTGGCAAAGCAGGGTGGGCGCGAAACCGCGGCGGTTGAGGAACACCAGCACCTGTTGGCCGGCGTCCAGGGTCTGGCCGATGGCCTGTTGCAGCGGGCCGCTGATGCCGCTGTCCAGCGGGCGGCTGCGCACATCCAGGCGCAGGAAGCGTGGTTGGCGCGCGCCGCCCGCCCGCTGGTTCATGCGCAGCAGGCCGTATCGGCCAGTGTGGGCGTTGTGCAGGCTTTCCAGCGAGGGAGTGGCCGAGCCCAGCAGGATCGGGATGTTCTCCTGGTGCGCGCGCACCACCGCCAGGTCGCGGGCGTGGTAGCGCAGCCCTTCCTGCTGTTTATAGGAGCCGTCGTGCTCTTCGTCGATGATGATCAGCCCGGGGTTCTTCATCGGGGTGAACAGCGCCGAGCGGGTGCCGATGATGATATCGGCCTCTCCGTCGCGCGCTGCCAGCCAGGCGTCGAGGCGCTCGCGGTCGTTGACTGCCGAGTGCAGCAGGGCGATGCGCGCATTGAAGCGCTGCTCGAAGCGCGCCAGGGTTTGCGGCCCGAGGTTGATCTCGGGGATGAGGATCAATGCCTGCTTGCCGGCCTCCAGCGTCTCGCGGATCAGCTGCAGGTAAACCTCGGTCTTGCCGCTGCCGGTCACCCCGGCCAGCAGGAAGGCATGAAAACTGCCGAACCCCGAGCGCACGGCTTCGAACGCCGCGCGCTGCTCCTCGTTGAGCGGCAGTTCCGGCTGCGCTAGCCAATGCTCGTGGCGCGCGGGGGGCAGATGGCGGCGCACTTCCACTTGTACCAGGTCCTTGGCCAGCAACAGGTCGAGGCTGTCCTTGTTCAGGCCGAGCTTGCCGAGCACGCTGTGCGCCACGCCATGGGGATGCTGTGCCAGCGTCTGCAAGGCCTCGCGCTGACGTGGGGCGCGGGCGATGCGTGGGTCGTCCAGGCGCGCGCTTGGGCTGGCATGCCAGAACCGCTCCTGGCGTACTTCAGCGGGCTCGCCCTGGCGCAGCAGCACCGGCAGCGCCCAGCTCAAGGTGTCCCCCAGGCTGTGCTGGTAGTAGTGGGCGGTCCACAGGCACAACTTGAACAGCGCGGGAGGCAGGGGAGAAACCGGGTCGAGCAGCTTGCTGGCAGGCTTGAGCTTGTCGGCGGGCACCTCGCTGTGCTCGCACACCTCCACCAGTACGCCAATCATCTCGCGTCGGCCGAACGGCACGCGAATGCGCATGCCCGGCGTCAACGGCTGGCGCGCCATGGCGGCCGGCGCCCGGTAGTCGAACAGGCGACGCAGGGGCGAGGGCAGGGCAAGGCGCAAGATGACGTCGGACACGCGGAAGTTCTCTGGAGGGCATTTCGGGGTTGTCGCTCGATCCGGCGAGCCTAGCAGACGACAGTCGGTGCAAGCGACAACTTGCGCTGGCGCTGCGCTCTGGTATTATTCGCCGCCTAATTACGTGCGGTATTCAACAATGGTGTTGGATGGCGGCACGCAGCCGAGGAAGTGACCATGAAAGCAGATATTCATCCGAACTACGAAGTAGTTGCAGTCACCTGCAGCTGCGGCAGCAAATTCGAAACCCGTTCGACCCTGGCCAAGCCGCTGGCGATCGACGTGTGCTCCCAGTGCCACCCGTTCTACACTGGTAAGCAGAAAGTCCTGGACACCGGTGGTCGCGTACAGAAGTTCGCCGATCGCTTCGGCATGTTCGGTGCCAAGAAGTAATCATGCGCACAGCGAGCCCTTCGGGTTTCGCATCGTGGCAAAAGAAGGCGCCCCTTGTGGGCGCCTTTTTTGTGGGCGCGATTTGGCATTTCCCGGCCCTGGCCTTCTGCCCGCAACCTGATAAGCCGCAGCTGGTCGCGGTGCGTCAAGTGGTCGACGGCGATACCGTGCGTCTGAGCGATGGGCGCAGCGTGCGGATGATCGGTATCAATGCCCCGGAAATCGGGCGCAAGGGGCGTGCCAGCGAGCCCTACGCCGAGGCAGCCAAGCGTCGGCTGCAAGCACTGGTCAAGGCTAGCGATGGGCGTGTCGGGTTAGTGCTGGGAAGGGAAGGGAGAGACAAGTACGGCCGAACCTTGGCGCATATCTACGGGCGCAATGGCAACAATCTTGAAGCACAGTTGCTGAGCGAGGGCCTCGGCTACCGGGTTGCCTTTGCACCTAATGTGCAATTGGCTGGGTGCCAGCAGCAAGCCGAGCGCGTTGCGCGGCGCTCCCGTGTGGGGTTGTGGCGGCACTCGCCAGTGGTGCGTCCAGGGCAGCTCAAGCAGTCGGGTTTTGCCATCATCGGTGGCAAAGTTACATCGATCGAGCGTAACCAGGCAGGTTTCTGGCTGGAAATGGACGCAGGTGTCGTACTACAGGTCCCCGCTCGTCTGCGCCGCCACTTCCCCGCGGGCTTCTTCGATAATCTCAAAGGGCAGCAGGTCGAGGCACGAGGTTGGGTGCTGGACCGTTCGCGCAAAGGTGGCCTCAAGCCGGGTCAGCGTCGTTGGCTGTTGCCGCTCACCGACCCGAGCATGCTTGAACGCGTTGCTGGCTAAAAAACTGTAGACATTTAAAGTTCTAATTGTACACACTAAAGCCCGTGCGCCCCGTGGGTTGTAGCGTAAAGTCGTAGGCCAGAGGCCTTGACACATGTGACCGGTCAGTCTTGTCGCTCTCCGGCTCTTTGCGTATCCTCGGCGGTCCGTCAGAACAGTAAACAAGCGGAATGCCCATCATGTCAGACCTGAAAACCGCCGCTCTCGAATACCACGCTCAACCCCGCCCGGGGAAACTGAGCGTCGAGCTCACCAAGCCAACCGCCACCGCCCGCGACCTCGCCCTGGCCTACAGCCCAGGCGTCGCCGAGCCTGTGCGCGAAATTGGCCGTGACCCGGAGTTGGCCTACAAGTACACCGGCAAGGGTAACCTGGTCGCGGTAATCTCCGATGGCACCGCCATCCTCGGTCTGGGCGACCTCGGCCCGCTGGCCTCCAAGCCGGTCATGGAAGGCAAGGGCGTTCTGTTCAAGCGTTTCGCGGGTGTCGACGTGTTCGACATCGAAGTCGAGTCGGAAAGCCCGCAGGCCTTCATCGACACCGTCCGTCGCATCTCCATCACCTTCGGCGGCATCAACCTCGAAGACATCAAGGCACCTGAGTGCTTCGAGATCGAACGCGCGCTGATCGAGCAGTGCGACATCCCGGTATTCCACGATGACCAGCACGGCACCGCGATCGTTACCGCAGCCGGCATGATCAACGCCCTGGAAATTGCCGGCAAGAAGCTCGAAGACGCGAAGATCGTCTGCCTGGGTGCCGGCGCTGCTGCCATTTCCTGCATGAAACTGCTGGTGAGCATGGGTGCCAAGGTCGAGAACATCTACATGATCGACCGCAGCGGTGTGATTCACGCTGGCCGTGACGACCTGAACCAGTACAAGGCCCAGTTCGCCCACGCCACCGACAAGCGCACCCTGGCCGATGCCCTGGAAGGTGCTGACGTGTTCGTTGGCCTGTCCGGCCCGAACCTGCTGAGCGCCGAAGGCCTGAAGTCGATGGCCGCCAACCCGATCGTGTTCGCTTGCTCGAACCCGGACCCGGAAATCTCGCCAGAGCTGGCCCACGCCACGCGTAGCGACGTGATCATGGCCACCGGTCGTTCCGACTACCCGAACCAGGTCAACAACGTGCTGGGCTTCCCCTTCATCTTCCGTGGCGCCCTGGACGTACGGGCCAAGCGCATCAACGAAGAGATGAAGATCGCCGCCGCCATCGCCCTGAAAGACCTGGCCAAGCTGCCAGTGCCGAAGGAAGTGTGCGACGCCTACGGCGTGCAGGCGCTGGAGTTCGGTCGTGAGTACATCATTCCGAAGCCGCTGGACCAGCGTCTGATCACCGTTGTTTCCGATGCGGTGGCCAAGGCTGCCATCGAATCCGGCGTGGCTACCCTGCCGTATCCGAAGCACTACCCGCTCAAGAGCGTGGATGACGTGTTCAACGGCTAATGCCGTAGCGTCA
Source organism: Pseudomonas sp. NPDC089554 (assembly GCF_050280645.1). NCBI lineage: Bacteria > Pseudomonadati > Pseudomonadota > Gammaproteobacteria > Pseudomonadales > Pseudomonadaceae > Pseudomonas > Pseudomonas sp. NPDC089554. The sequence goes on along the minus strand of NZ_JBNNVR010000009.1, from coordinate 72,138 downwards.
TGAAAAAGCCCCGGTTCGCAAGAACCGGGGCTTTTTTGTGCCAGCGGGTTTTGCCCCGCGAGCGGGGCACCGCGATGTTGGTCTAGAACAGGTCCATCGGCGCTGCTTCATCCGCTGGCAGCGGGCTGCCGGGCGCTGCGCCGTTGCCCAGTTCATCCACCGAAGGCGGCGAGTCCTCGGCCTTGAACAGCTCGAAGTAGGCGTTCGGCGTGCTCGGCGTAGCAGCGCGGCCGCTCACCGGGTCGACCCGCAGGCTGAGAATGCCTTCCGGCTCGGCCGGTGGGTGTTCCGGCTTGTCCTTGAGCGCCGCACCCATGAAGTGCATCCAGATCGGCAAGGCCACCGTGCCGCCGTACTCGCGTCGACCCAGGGTTTCCGGCTGGTCGAAACCGACCCACACGGTGGTGATGTAGTCGGCGTTGTAGCCGGAGAACCAGGCGTCCTTGGACTCGTTGGTGGTGCCGGTCTTGCCGGCCAGGTCGGCACGGCCAAGGGCCAGGGCGCGACGGCCGGTGCCGCGCTTGATCACGTCCTGGAGCATGCTGGTGAGGATGTAGCTGGTGCGCTCATCGATGATGCGCTCGGCCACCGCTGGGGTTTGCGGCGCCGGTGCGGTCTGGCCGTAGACCGAAGGTGCCGCGTCTGGCTGCGCTGCGGTAGTGATTGGCTGTTCGGGCGCTGCAACGCCTGCGTGGTCCTGGTTGCCTTGTACGGCACGCGCCGGGTTGGCAGTGAACAGGGTCTCGCCGTTGCGGCTCTCGATGCGTTCGATCAGGTAGGGGCTGATCTTGTAGCCGCCGTTGGCGAAGCTGCTCCAGCCCGTGGCGATTTCCATCGGCGTCAGGGTCGCGGTGCCCAGCGCCAGGGAGAGGTTGCGCGGCAGGTCCTGCTTGTTGAAGCCGAACTTGGCGATGTAGTCGATGGTGCTGTCCACGCCCATGGCTTGCAGCAGGCGGATCGACACCAGGTTGCGTGACTTGTACAGCGCCTCACGCATACGAATCGGGCCGAGGAAGGTGTTGGTGTCGTTCTTTGGACGCCAGACCTTGTCCAGGTATTCGTCGACGAACACGATCGGCGCATCGTTGACCAGACTGGCAGCGGTGTAGCCGTTGTCCAGCGCGGCACTATAGATGAAGGGCTTGAAGCTCGAGCCTGGCTGGCGCTTGGCCTGCATGGCGCGGTTGTAGTTGCTCTGCTCGAACGAGAAACCACCGACCAGGGCACGGATCGCACCATCATGCGGGTCGAGGGTCACCAGTGCACTTTGCGCGACGGGTACCTGGCTGAACTTGAGCTTGCCATCTTCAAGGCGCTGAACGCGGATCAGGTCGCCCACCTGGGCTACCTCGGCGGGCGACTGTGGCGAGCGCCCCTGGGAATTGCTGTTGATGAAAGGGCGCGCCCATTTCATCGTGTCCCAAGCCACGTCCTGCTCCTGGCCTGCGCGCGTCAATACCTTCAGGCCGCTCTTGTCGACCTGGGTGACGATGGCAGGCTCCAGGCCGCCGAGGGTGCGCTGCTTGCTCAGTTCCTGCTGCCAGGTGGCGAGGGTCTTGCCAGGGTGGCGTGCCTCGGGGCCGCGGTAGCCATGGCGCTCGTCGTATTCCGAGAGACCATTGAGTACCGCGCTGTTGGCCATTTCCTGCATGTTGCTGGGTACCGTGGTGGTCACCCGGAAACCTTCGGTATACGCCTCGCTTCCATAGCGACCGACCATCTCCGCGCGGGCCATTTCGGCAACGTACGGGGCGCTCACTTCCGGCGTCGGCACGTGGTAGCTGGCGTTTAGCGGCTCGGCCAGTGCGGCCTGGTAGCTGGCGTCATCGATCTTGCCCAGCCTGTGCATGCGCCCAAGGATCCAGTCGCGGCGCTCCTTGGCGCGCACCGGGTTGGCCAATGGGTTGAAGCGTGAGGGCGCCTTGGGCAGGCCGGCGATCATCGCCATCTGCGCCAGGGTGATATCGCGGATCGACTTGCCGTAGTACACCTGCGCCGCTGCCTCGATACCGTAGGCGCGGTTGCCCAGGTAGATCTTGTTGACGTACAGCTCGAGGATCTCGTCCTTGGTCAGTTCGCGTTCGATCTGCAAGGCCAGGAGAATTTCATTGGTCTTGCGCGAGAAGCTGCGTTCGCTGCTGAGGAAGAAGTTCTTGGCCACCTGCATGGTGATGGTGCTGCCACCGGTCTGGATATGACCAGACTTCACCAGCTGGGTCGCGGCGCGCATCAGGCTGCCGGGGTCGACCCCGTAGTGATTGAGGAAGTTGTCGTCCTCGGCTGACAGAAGCGCCTGGATGAACTGTGGGGGAATTTCCGCGAAGCGAATCGGCGAGCGGCGCATTTCGCCGAACTCGGCAATCAGCTTGCCGTCGCTGCTGTACACCCTCAGGGGTATCTGCAACTGGATGCTTCTGAGCGACTCGACCGAGGGCAGGCTGGGACTAAGATACAGAAACGCACCGCTCACACCGAGTACGAGCGCGCAGATGACTGCGACGAAAGACCACCAGAAGAACTTCAGCAGGCGTATCAAGGCTTTTGGGTGTCCAGGTTGAGGAGTGGGGTGCACGCGGGGCCGGCGGACAGGGAAAAACGCTGGGCATTATAAGCATTTTTCGCTTCACCGGGTGACCGCCCGGGCGAGGCGCGGCGGCGGTGTACAGGTGCCGCCCAGCCATCACGATCAAAAGGGAACAACGATGCTAGGACGCTTCGGCAAGGATGCCGGTTCACTCCTGGGGCTGGAAATCGCCCCTGATTCCATACGAATGCTCCAATTGCAGCGCGTCCGAGGCCGCCAGCGGGTGGTTGGATGGGCTCGGCATATGCTGCCCGTGCCATTGCAGGGCGACTGGCTCGAACAGCCCGGGCCGGTGTTGGCTGCCTTGCGTGAGGCGCATGCCCGTTGCGGCAGTCGCCAGCAACGCGTGGCGATAGCCCTGCCGGGCACGCAGGTGATCTGCAAGCGGCATACCTTGCCGTTCGGGCTTTGTGAGTTCGAGCAGGAAGCCTACCTGTTGGCCGAGGCGCAGGGGCTTTTCCCTTTTCCATTGGATGACCTGGCCCTGGACTTCCAGGTTTTGGGGCCGGCCCACAATGCGCCCGACAGGTTGGAAGTGCTGGTTGCCGCCTGTCGCCACAGTTCGTTGGAGCCTCTGCTGCTCCGGCTCGAGGCGGCAGGCCTGGAAGTGTGTGCAGTCGAGGTCGATAGCATTGCCCTGGCGCGTGCAGCGGCACTGGCATCGCCTGGCTCGCAGTGTCGGCGGCTTCTGTTGCTCGAGGCAGATGGCGTGGTCTTGCATGCGTGGTCCGATGGGCTCCTGCCCATGCGCCAGGCCAGGCGTTGGAGCGTCGCGCAGGATGCCGCGCAGCGCCTGGATGACATCCAGCGCTTGCTGGCCGCTGGCAGTACTTTGTCAGCAGACACTGCGCTTCTGGTCGGGGGTGGCGCGGCCAGCCGGGCGCAGGTAGAGGCGATGGCCGAGCACCTGGGCGTCGCCTGCGAACTGCTGCAGCCCCTGGGTGGCCTGGATTTGGGTGTGTTCGAGTCCTCCGGGGCGTTGCGTGAGGCCTGCGCGTCCATGACTCTCGCATGCGGCTTGGCGTTGGGAGGCGTGCGATGAGCGTGCGACTGAACCTGTTGCCCTGGCGGGAGCAGCAGCGGCTGGCGACCTTGAAAAGGTTTCGTCTATCCCTCATGGCCAGCCTGCTGGCTGCCCTCGTCGTCGTGATGGTGATCGATCGCCTCGCCCACTTGCGTCTACAACAGCAGGCCGCGGCCAGCGCTGCCCGGGAAACCCAGGTGCGGGGACTGAAGGCGGCATTGCAGTCTCTGGACGAGGCCAGTGCCGACCTGGCCATGGTTGATGCACAGCACGCCAAGCTTGTCGGGTTGCGTGCAGGGCAGCAGAGCGTGGCGCAATTGTTGTTGGACATCGAACAGGCAATGTTGCCTGGCATGCGGCTGACCGCTGTGCAGTTGCAAGGCGAACAGTTGTCGGTCAATGGCTTGGTGGTCTCCTCGGCCGTGCTGGCGCAGTTCATGCGTGAGCTGCAGCGCTCGCCCCGGCTATATGACCTGGAACTCAAACGCGTACAGGGCCTACCGGGTGGAGATGGCTTCCTGTTGATCGCACGCACCATGGCACTGGGTTCGTGAATGCCGTGTGGATGGCGCGTGCGCATGAATGTGTCGTGCGTTCGCGCCGGTTCAGGTGTTTGGTCATCCTGGGTGTGCTGCTCGCTGCGCTGATGTTCGGCTACCTCTTTCGCTTGCACGATGTGCGTGGGCTCTACCAGCAAGGCATGGCTGATGTGCTCGCGCTTGAGCGGGTCCATGAGGCCAAAGCGCTTGAAGTTGCCCGGCGCGAGCCTCTGAACGAGGCGCTGGCGCTGGCCCAGGCGCGGCTACAGGACGCCCGTTGGCGCCTGTCGGCGGGGGCCGACATGGAAGACCTGCTCGAGCACCTGGCGGCTTCCGGGCGAACCTACGGCCTGACGTTCGAGCGCTTCGAGGCTGAGGCACCGGTCATGGAAAGTGATTACTTGCGCTTTCCCTTGCAGATGACGGTGTCGGGGCGTTACCAGGCTTTGCGGGTATGGCTGGAAGAGTGGGGGCGGCAGATGCGTACGCTTCAGTTTTCAAGCCTGTCGATGAGCGAACTGGACGGTCAGAAGGGGCAGTTGCAGTTACAACTCGAGGTGCAGGCGTTTCATGCTCCCGAAATGCCGCCGCAGCCGGTTTCGCTGGCGGATGAGCCTGCGCAACCGGCCTTGCTGGCACCCCGTGTGGACCCTTTTGCATCCTGGTCGACTCGCCAGGCGGCCGATGGCTTGGCGGGCATCCCTCTGGAGCAGTTGCACATGGTCGGTAGCCTCTCCCGTGCTGGGCGAACCCATGCCTTGCTGGTGTTTGCAGGGCGTCTCCATCGAGTTGCCGTGGGCGATCGCCTGGGGCGTGACGAGGGTCTCGTGGTGCGGGTCGATGAGGGGCGGCTGGAAGTTCAGGAGCGTTTGTTCGTCGCAGGTCGTTGGCAGGAGCGTTCGAGGTATCTGGCACTGCGCGGATATAAAGACCAGGAGGTCATGGATGAGCATAAGGCTGCTGTTGGCGTGGGTGATGAGCCTGGGTTTGTCGATGGGCGTGTCGGCAAAGGTTTATAGAGGGGAGCCGCTGTCGCTGAATTTCCAGGATGTGGAGGTACGTTCTGTGTTGCAGATGCTGGCTGACTACGCCGGTATCAACCTGGTCGCCAGTGACAGCGTGCAGGGTAATGTCACCTTGCGCTTGAACGACGTGCCCTGGGACCAGGCCCTCGACCTGGTATTGCGTAGCAAGGGCTTGGCAAGTCGCGAAGAAGGCAACGTGCTGTTGGTTGCGCCTGCTGCGGAACTGGTCGAACAGTCTCGCGAGGCCCGGCTGGGGCAGGCCTGGGATGCCCAGTTGCAGCCTCTGCAGCGAGAGTTGCTGGCGATTCATCACGCCGACGCCACCGAGCTGGCCGAGCTGTTGCTGGCGAGCCTTGCCGGCGACGGCATCCTCACCGGGCGCGGCAGTCTGAGCGTGGATGCGCGCACCAACACCCTGGTTATCACGCAGCCCGCCGAGCGTCTCATCGAGTTGCGCAAGCTCGTCGCACAGCTGGATGTACCGGTGCGACAGGTCATGATCGAGGCGCGGATCGTCGAGGCCAATGTCGACTTCGAGAAGGCGCTTGGGGTGCGTTGGGGCGTCCAATCAGGGTCGGCGGCGAGGTTGGGTGGCGAAGCGTTCGTCGACCTGGGTGTCGCGCAGGCCACGTCAGGTGTCGGGTTGGGCGTGCTGCGGGGAGGTGTCCTGCTGGATCTTGAACTCACCGCCATGGAAAAGAGCGGAAATGGCGAAATCATTTCACAGCCCAAGGTGGTGACCGCCGACAAGGAAACCGCCCGTATCCTGAAAGGCACTGAGGTGCCCTACCAGCAAACCACCCGCAGCGGCGCCACCTCCGTGGCGTTTCGCGAGGCGTCGCTGTCGTTGGAGGTGACGCCGCAGATCACCCCGGATGGCAAGGTGATCATGGCGGTGCGGGTGACCAAGGACGAGCCAGACTACGTCAATGCCCTCGACAATGTGCCGCCGATTCGCAAGAACGAGGTCAACGCCAAGGTCCGGGTGGCCGATGGCGAGACGATTGTGATTGGCGGCGTGTACTCGACGTCGCAAAACAATATCGTCGACAAGGTGCCATTTCTTGCCGATCTGCCGTATGTTGGACGGCTGTTTCGACGCGATGTACTACAAGAGAAAAAATCCGAGCTGCTGGTCTTCCTGACTCCGCGTATCATGAGTGACCAGGCGATTGCTGTGAGTCGTTGATTCTGTGCGAAATTTGATACTTGTGGGGCCCATGGGTGCTGGAAAGAGCACTATCGGTCGCCTTCTGGCCAAAGAGCTGCGCCTGCCGTTCAAGGATTCCGACAAGGAAATCGAGCTGCGAACCGGTGCCAATATCCCGTGGATCTTCGACAAGGAAGGCGAGCCCGGCTTTCGTGATCGCGAGCAGGCCATGATCGCTGAGCTCAGTGCGCTCGATGGCGTGGTGCTGGCGACCGGGGGCGGGGCGGTGATGCGTGACGCCAACCGTGCCGCGTTGCGCAAAGGCGGGCGGGTGATCTACTTGCACGCCTCGGTGGAGCAGCAGGTCGGTCGTACCGCTCGCGACCGCAACCGTCCGCTGTTGCGTACGGCCAATCCGGAAGCGACCCTGCGTGCCCTGTTGGAAGCACGCGACCCGCTTTACCGCGAGATCGCCGACCTGGTGGTGGAAACCGACGAACGGCCACCGCGCATGGTGGTGCTCGACATCCTCGAGCGCCTCGAGCAGTTGCCGCCTCGCTAACCCGGGACTATTCTCGGCGACCAACGCCGAGCCGAGCTTGTACGTGACCGCGCGGGCCGCTCAGTTAGGCTGCGCTAAAGGATATTGTGGGGATACATGCAGACACTAAAGGTCGACCTGGGCGAACGTAGCTACCCGATCTACATTGGCGAGGGCCTGCTGGACCAGCCCGAACTGTTGGCGCCGCACATTGCCGGGCGGCAGGTCGCCATCGTCTCCAACGAAACCGTTGCCCCCCTGTACCTCGAGCGTCTGTCCCGCACCCTCGGAGCCTATAAAGTGTTGCCAGTGGTGCTGCCCGATGGCGAGGCCTACAAGAACTGGGAAACCCTCCAACTGATCTTCGATGCCCTGCTCGGTGCCCGCCACGACCGTCGAACCACGGTGGTGGCCCTGGGCGGCGGGGTGATCGGCGACATGGCCGGTTTCGCGGCCGCCTGCTACCAACGTGGCGTCGATTTCATCCAGGTGCCGACCACGCTGCTGTCCCAGGTAGATTCCTCGGTAGGCGGCAAGACCGGCATCAACCACCCGCTGGGCAAGAACATGGTCGGCGCCTTCTATCAGCCCAATGCCGTGCTGATCGACACTGCCAGCCTCGCTACCCTGCCGCCGCGGGAGTTGTCGGCAGGCCTTGCCGAGGTCATCAAGTACGGCCTGATCTGCGATGAGCCGTTCCTTGGCTGGCTGGAAGACAACATGGCCGCCTTGCGCCAGCTCGAGCCTGTTGCCCTGACCGAGGCGATTCGCCGCTCCTGCGCGGCCAAGGCCGCAGTGGTCGGTGCTGATGAGCGCGAGTCGGGCGTGCGCGCTACCCTGAACCTTGGCCACACCTTCGGCCATGCCATCGAAACCCATATGGGCTACGGTGTGTGGTTGCATGGTGAGGCCGTCTCGGCCGGGACCGTGATGGCCCTGGAAATGTCCATGCGCCTGGGCTGGATCGACCAGCCAGCGCGTGATCGCGGAATTCGCCTGTTGCAGGATGCAGGCTTGCCGGTGGTGCCACCACAGGAAATGACCCCGGCGCATTTCATGGAGCATATGGCGGTCGACAAGAAGGTGCTCGACGGACGCCTGCGTCTGGTGCTGTTGCGCCAGATGGGCGAGGCCGTGGTAACCGACGACTATCCGAAAGAGATTCTTCAGGCCACCTTGGCAGCGGATTACCGCGCTATCGTGGCGCAGCTTTGAGGTTGTGACAGCGCAATGACCAGTTTGCATGCCGATGAGGCGTTTCTCGACCATTACCAGTTGAGCCACGATCCGTTTGCGCCACGTGTGCCCGGCTTCAAGTTCTTCCCCGCCCAGCGCAAGCCGGTGCTCGGCCAGCTCCATCACCTGGCCCGCTACAGCCAGCTGATGCTGGTGGTCACAGGCCCAGTGGGCAGTGGCAAGACCCTGCTGCGCCAGGCCCTGGTGGCCAGCACCAATAAACAGTCGGTGCAAAGCGTGGTGGTGTCCGCGCGTGGTGCCGCCGACGCCGCCAGCGTACTGAGCCAGGTCGCCCAGGCATTGGGCGTGGCCCAGCTCGAGGTGCAGGCGATCCTGTCCCAAGTGGTGCAGTTGGCGCTGACCGGGCAGGAAGTCTATCTATTGGTGGACGATGCGGAACAACTCGAGGAGTCGGCACTCCAAGCGTTGCTGGAACTGGCCGGGGGCGTGCCGGAAGGCCGTCCGCATGTGTTCCTGTTCGGTGAGCCGTCGCTGATCGCCGGGTTGGATGAGCTCAACGTCGAGGAAGAACGTTTCCATATCGTCGAGCTTGCCCCCTATAGCGAGGAAGAGACCCGTGAGTACCTGGAGCAGCGCCTGGAAGGTGCAGGCCGGGGCATCGAGGTGTTCACCCGCGAGCAGATCGTCGAGATCCATGAAAACTCCGACGGCTGGCCAGGAAACATCAACCAGGTCGCCCGCGATACCTTGATCGAAACCATGATCGCCAGCCGCACAACGGCGAAGCGACCATCCATGGGGTTCAAAATGCCTATGAAACACGTGCTCGCACTGTCTGCTGTCGTCGTGGTCGCTGTCGCCGCAGCCGTTCTGATGCCCAAGAAAAGTGACAAGGCGCCGACCGACGCGCCTGCTGCGCAAGCCCAGTTGCCACTGGGGCAGGGCGGCCAGACCGGTAGCGGCAGCCCAGCCATCGAATTCTCCGGCAACTCACAGCCGATGCCTTTGCCCCTGGTCGGGCAGTCGCAGCCGGTGATGCGCGAGCCGCTGGCCCAGGCGGCGGGCATGGGCGATGGTGAAGAAGGTGGCCCGGCGGATGACACCGCGCTGCAGCCGTCTGCACCCTCTGCTGCCGTTCCACCCACCGTCACCACCACTGCGCCACCACAAGGTGCAACCGCTGGCCCAGCACCAACGCCGGCTCAGCCAATCGCTACGGCGCCGGTTGCTCCGACACAAAATTCGGTTGCAACCCAGCCCGCCAAGCCGGTTGCGCCTGCGCCCGCCAAACCTGCACCAACCCAGGTCGCCAGCGCCAAGCCTGTAGAGAAAGCCGCTGCCGGTGGCGCGGGCAATAGCGGCTGGTACGCAGGGCAGAAACCCGGTAACTACGTGGTTCAGATACTGGGTACCAGCTCCGAGGCTTCGGCCCAATCGTTCGTCAAGGCGCAGGGTGGCGACTATCGCTACTTCAAGAAAACCCTGCAGGGCAAGCCGCTGTATGTCGTCACCTATGGCAATTTCGCCAGCCGTGATGCGGCCGCTGCGGCAATCAAGAACTTGCCAGCCAAGGTCCAGGCTGGTAAACCTTGGCCTCGCACTGTCGCCAGCGTCCAACAAGAGCTGGCCACGGCCCGCTGATACCTTCCGGGTGGCACTACCCCGCCGCCCAGTTGCTGAGCGAACCCCGGATACCGACCAGCCTGCTGCGTTCATGCGCGGCAGGCTTTTCTGTCCCAGACTGCCGGCCAAAAGCCTTTCGTTGCAGTCATATCTGAATCGCTTCAGATCGAAGCTAAGCCGCACCACGGCCCAGGGCTCAAAAACATTCAAAAATGCGACATAAATTTTCAACGATGCGTCGTTAAAATTTGTGGGCTTCCCTGTCGCTGTGCAACAATGGTTTCCCATTGCCCACCGCAAAAAGCTGGCATTCGACTGGCGTGGATGGTAAGTGGTTGTACTAAAAAGAGATTTGCCTTGGTTGAGAGGCGAACCTGGTGAGAAAGTGTCTATGAAAACAGGTCTGTACCATCCCGAAGAATTCAAGGATAACTGTGGTTTCGGCCTGATTGCCCACATGACGGGCGAGCCGAGCCACCACCTTCTGCAAACTGCCGTAGAGGCCCTGACCTGCATGACCCACCGTGGTGGGATCAACGCAGACGGCAAGACCGGTGACGGTTGTGGCCTGCTGATGCAGAAGCCCGACCTGTTCCTGCGTGCCGTGGCCCAAGAGCACTTCGCCGTCGAACTGCCCAAGCAGTACGCCGTCGGCATGGTGTTCTTCAACCAGGACCCGGTCAAAGCCGAAGCCGCCCGCGCCAACATGGACCGCGAGATCCAGGCGGCCGGCCTGACCCTGGTCGGCTGGCGCAAGGTGCCGATCGATACCAGCGTGCTCGGCCGCTTGGCCCTGGAGCGCCTGCCGCAGATCGAGCAGGTGTTCATCGGCGGCGAAGGCCTGAGCGACCAGGAACTGGCGATCAAGCTGTTCAGCGCCCGTCGCCGTTCGTCCGTGGCCAACGCCCACGACGCCGACCACTACATCTGCAGCTTCTCGCACAAGACCATCATCTACAAAGGCCTGATGATGCCGGCGGACCTTACCGCCTTCTATCCAGACCTCAGCGACGAGCGCCTGAAAACCGCGATCTGCGTGTTCCACCAGCGCTTCTCCACCAATACCCTGCCGAAATGGCCGCTGGCGCAGCCGTTCCGCTTCCTCGCCCACAACGGCGAGATCAACACCATCACCGGCAACCGCAACTGGGCCATGGCCCGTCGCACCAAGTTTGCCAACGACCTGATCCCCGACCTCGAAGAGCTCGGCCCGCTGGTTAACCGCGTGGGCTCGGACTCCTCGAGCATGGACAACATGCTCGAGCTGATGGTCACTGGCGGCATCGACCTGTTCCGTGGCGTGCGCATGCTGGTGCCGCCGGCCTGGCAGAACGTCGAGACCATGGACGCAGACCTGCGCGCCTTCTACGAATACAACTCCATGCACATGGAGCCGTGGGACGGCCCGGCCGGTATCGTGATGACCGAAGGCCGCCACGCGGTGTGCCTGCTCGACCGCAACGGCCTACGTCCGGCACGCTGGGTCACCACCAAGAATGGCTACATCACCCTGGCTTCGGAAATCGGCGTGTGGAACTACCAGCCCGAGGACGTCGTGGCCAAGGGCCGTGTCGGGCCGGGCCAGATCTTCGCGGTAGACACCGAGACCGGCCAGATCCTCGACACCGATGCCATCGACAACCGCCTGAAGTCGCGTCACCCCTACAAGCGCTGGCTGCGTCAGCACGCCCTGCGTATCCAGGCGACGCTGACCGACGACCAGGGCGTGGCCAGCTACGACGCCGACCAGCTCAAGCAATACATGAAGATGTTCCAGGTCACCTTCGAGGAGCGTGACCAGGTGCTGCGTCCGCTCGGCGAGCAAGGCCAGGAAGCGGTCGGCTCGATGGGCGACGACACGCCGATGGCCGTGCTGTCGCAGCGCGTGCGTTCGCCGTACGACTTCTTCCGCCAGCAGTTCGCCCAGGTCACCAACCCGCCGATCGACCCGCTGCGCGAAGCGATCGTCATGTCGCTGGAAATCTGCCTGGGTGCCGAGCGCAACATCTTCCAGGAATCCCCCGAGCACGCCTCGCGGGTGATCCTCAGCTCGCCGGTCATCTCGCCTGCCAAGTGGCGTTCGCTGATGAACCTCGACCGCCCTGGTTTCGAGCGCCAGCTGATCGACCTCAACTACGAAGAAAGCCTCGGCCTGGAAGCGGCCATCCGCAACATCGCCGACCAGGCCGAGGAAGCGGTGCGCAGCGGCAAGACCCAGCTGGTGCTGAGCGACCGCTACATCGCCCCGGGCAAGCTGCCGGTGCATGCTTCGCTGGCTGTCGGTGCGGTGCACCACCGCCTGACCGAACAGGGCCTGCGCTGCGACAGCAACATCCTGGTAGAAACCGCCACCGCCCGCGACCCGCACCACTTCGCCGTGCTGCTGGGCTTCGGTGCCTCGGCCGTCTACCCGTACCTGGCCTACGAAGTGCTGGCGGACCTGATCCGCACCGGCGAGGTGCTGGGCGACCTGGACGAAGTGTTCAAGTACTACCGCAAGGGTATTTCCAAGGGCCTGCTGAAGATCCTGTCGAAGATGGGCATCTCCACTGTCGCGTCGTACCGTGGCGCCCAGCTGTTCGAAGCCATCGGCTTGTCTGACGAAGTCACCAGCCTGAGTTTCAAGGGTGTGCCAAGCCGTATCAAAGGCGCGCGCTTCGAAGACCTGGAAAGCGACCAGAAGCTGCTGGCGGCCGAAGCCTGGAGCGCGCGCAAGCCGATCCAGCAAGGTGGCCTGCTGAAGTTCGTGCACGGTGGCGAGTACCACGCCTACAACCCTGACGTGGTCAACACCTTGCAGGCTGCGGTGCAGAAGGGCGACTACGCCAAGTTCAAGGAATACACCGAGCTGGTCGACCAGCGTCCGGTGTCGATGATCCGTGACCTGCTCAAGGTCAAGGTTGCCGACCAGCCGCTGGCGCTGGAGCAGGTCGAGCCGCTGGAGGAAATCCTCAAGCGCTTCGACTCCGCCGGTATTTCCCTGGGCGCACTGTCGCCGGAGGCCCACGAAGCGCTGGCCGAGGCGATGAACCGCCTGGGCGCGCGCTCCAACTCCGGTGAGGGCGGCGAAGATCCGGCCCGCTACGGCACCATCAAGAGCTCGAAGATCAAGCAAGTGGCCACCGGCCGCTTCGGTGTGACCCCGGAATACCTGGTCAATGCCGAAGTGCTGCAGATCAAGGTTGCCCAGGGCGCCAAGCCGGGTGAAGGCGGTCAGCTGCCTGGCGGCAAGGTCAATGGCCTGATCGCCAAGCTGCGTTATGCGGTGCCTGGCGTGACCCTGATCTCGCCGCCGCCGCACCACGACATCTACTCGATCGAAGACCTGTCGCAGCTGATCTTCGACCTCAAGCAGGTCAACCCACAGGCGCTGGTCTCGGTCAAGCTGGTGGCAGAAGCTGGCGTTGGTACCATCGCCGCTGGCGTGGCCAAGGCCTACGCCGACCTGATCACCATCTCTGGCTACGATGGCGGCACCGGCGCTTCGCCGCTGACCTCGATCAAGTACGCCGGCGCCCCGTGGGAACTGGGCCTGGCCGAAACCCACCAGACCCTGCGCGGCAACGACCTGCGCGGCAAGGTGCGGGTACAGACCGACGGCGGCCTGAAGACCGGCCTCGACGTGATCAAGGCGGCCATTCTCGGCGCCGAGAGCTTCGGCTTCGGCACCGCGCCAATGATCGCTCTGGGCTGCAAGTACCTGCGCATCTGTCACCTGAACAACTGCGCCACTGGCGTTGCCACCCAGAACGACAAGCTGCGCAAGGACCACTACATCGGCACCGTCGACATGGTGATCAACTTCTTCACCTTCGTCGCCGAGGAAACCCGTGAGTGGCTGGCCAAGCTGGGCGTGCGCAGCCTGGGCGAACTGATCGGCCGCACCGACCTGCTCGATGTGCTACCAGGCGACACCGAGCGCCAGCGCTACCTCGACCTGTCGCCGCTGCTGGGCAGCTCGTACATTCCGGCCGACAAGCCGCAGTTCTGCGAAGTCGACAAGAACCCGCCGTTCGACAAGGGCGAGCTGGCCGAGAAGATGGTGGAAATGGCCCTGCCGGCCATTCGCGACCAGGCAGGTGGCGAGTTCGCGCTCGACATCTGCAACTGCGACCGCTCCATCGGTGCGCGCATCTCTGGCGAAATCGCCAAGCTGCACGGCAACCAGGGCATGGCCGCCAAGCCGATCACCTTCCGCTTCAAGGGCACTGCCGGGCAGAGCTTCGGCGTGTGGAACGCCGGTGGCCTGAACCTGCACCTGGAAGGCGATGCCAACGACTACGTCGGCAAGGGCATGACCGGTGGCAAGGTGACCATCGTGCCGCCAGCCGGTAGCCCGTTCGAAACCCAGCACAGCGCCATTGTCGGCAACACCTGCCTGTACGGCGCCACTGGCGGCAAGCTGTTCGCCGCCGGTACCGCGGGCGAGCGCTTCGCTGTACGTAACTCCGGCGCCCACGCTGTGGTCGAGGGCACCGGCGATCACTGCTGTGAATACATGACCGGCGGCTTTGTCTGCGTCCTGGGCAAGACCGGTTACAACTTCGGTTCTGGCATGACGGGCGGCTTCGCCTACGTGCTCGACATGGACAACACCTTCTTCGACAAACTCAACCATGAGCTGGTGGAAATCCAGCGCATCAGTGGTGAGGCGATGGAGGCCTACCGCAGCCACCTGGCGCGGGTCCTGGGCGAATACGTGGAAGAGACCGGCAGCGAGTGGGGGCGTGAGCTCTCCGAGAACCTGGACGACTACGTGCGGCGCTTCTGGCTGGTCAAGCCGAAAGCGGCCAATCTCAAGCAACTGCTGTCCAGCACCCGTGCCAACCCGCAGTAACAACAGCTGCAAGTGGCAGGCCCCGTGCGCGGGGCCTGCCCGGCTCAAGTGATCGTCTTGCAGCTTGCGGCAGATGCCGGCAACTGCGGTAAAGAGGTTTTGAAAAATGGCTGAACGTCTGAGCAACGACTTCCAGTTCATCGAAGTGGGGCGTAAAGACCCCAAGAAAAAGCTGCTGCGTCAGCGCAAGAAGGAGTTCGTGGAAATCTACGAACCCTTCAAGCCACAGCAGTCCGTCGAGCAGGCACACCGCTGCCTGGGCTGCGGTAACCCGTACTGCGAGTGGAAGTGCCCGGTACACAACTTCATCCCCAACTGGCTGAAGCTGGTGTCCGAGGGCAACATCCTGGCCGCCGCGGAGCTTTCGCACCAGACCAACACCCTGCCCGAGGTGTGTGGCCGCGTTTGTCCGCAAGACCGTCTGTGCGAGGGTGCCTGCACCCTGAACGATGGCTTCGGCGCGGTGACCATCGGCTCGGTGGAGAAGTACATCACCGACACCGCCTTCGCCATGGGCTGGCGTCCGGACATGTCCAAGGTCAAGCCCACCGGCAAGCGCGTCGCCATCATCGGCGCGGGCCCTGCGGGCCTGGGCTGCGCCGACGTGCTGGTGCGTGCAGGGGGTGACCCCGGTGGTGTACGACAAGAACCCCGAGATCGGTGGCCTGCTGACCTTCGGCATCCCCGAGTTCAAGCTGGAAAAGACCGTGCTGAGCAACCGCCGCGAAGTCTTCACCGGCATGGGCATCGAATTCCGCCTGAACACCGAGGTGGGCAAGGACATCACCATGGAACAGCTGCTCGCCGAGTACGACGCAGTGTTCATGGGCATGGGCACCTATACCTACATGAAGGGCGGCTTCCCGGGCGAAGACCTGCCGGGCGTGCACGACGCACTGGATTTTTTGATCGCCAACGTCAACCGCAACCTGGGCTTCGAGAAGTCGCCGGAAGACTTCGTCGACATGCAAGGCAAGAAGGTGGTGGTGCTTGGCGGTGGCGACACCGCGATGGACTGCAACCGCACGTCGATTCGCCAGGGCGCCAAGTCGGTGACCTGCGCCTATCGTCGTGACGAGGCGAACATGCCGGGTTCGCGCAAAGAGGTGAAGAACGCCAAGGAAGAAGGCGTGAAGTTCCTCTACAACCGCCAGCCTATCGCTATTGTCGGCGAGGACAAGGTCGAAGGCGTGAAGGTGGTCGAGACCCGTCTCGGCGAGCCGGATGCCCGTGGCCGCCGCAGCCCTGAGCCGATCCCCGGCTCCGAGGAGATCCTGCCGGCCGATGCCGTGGTGATCGCCTTCGGCTTCCGCCCAAGCCCGGCGCCGTGGTTCGAGCAGCATAATATCCAACTGGACAGCCAAGGCCGCGTGGTTGCACCGGAGAAGGCCAAGTTCAAGCACCAGACCAGCAACCCGAAAGTGTTCGCCGGTGGCGACATGGTGCGCGGTTCGGACCTGGTGGTAACGGCCATCTTCGAGGGGCGCAACGCCGCCGAAGGCATCCTGGACTACCTGGAAGTCTGAAAGACTTCCTCAGGCCCTGTGGGGGAAACCCCACAGGTTCCTGGCGCATTTCTGTATACAAAAAACCTTGATCCACCGCATCCAATAGACAAAAGCCATGGCTACAGCCGTGCCTTTTGCGTTGCCGTCTGAGAAAATGCCCGGCACATTTTCCCCGGATGCCGACATGACTGCCCTGAAGAACGATCGTTTCCTGCGTGCACTGCTCAAGCAGCCCGTAGACGTCACCCCGGTCTGGATGATGCGCCAGGCCGGCCGCTACCTCCCGGAATACCGCGCCAGCCGCGCCAAGGCCGGAGACTTCATGAGCTTGTGCAAGAACGCACAGTTCGCCTGCGAAGTGACCCTGCAGCCGCTGGACCGCTACCCGCTGGACGCGGCGATCCTCTTCTCGGACATCCTCACCATCCCCGACGCCATGGGCCAGGGCCTGTACTTCGAAACCGGCGAAGGCCCGCGTTTCAAGAAGGTCGTCAACACCCCGGCCGACATCGAGGCGTTGCCGATTCCCGATGCGCAGAAAGACCTGGGCTACGTCATGGACGCGGTCAGCACCATCCGCCGCGAGCTCAATGGCCGCGTGCCGCTGATCGGCTTCTCCGGCAGCCCCTGGACGCTGGCCACCTACATGGTCGAAGGCGGCTCGTCCAAGGATTTTCGCAAGACCAAGGCGATGCTCTACGACAACCCACAGGCCATGCACCTGCTGTTGGACAAGCTGGCCCAGGCGGTCACTGCCTACCTCAATGGGCAGATCCTCGCAGGCGCCCAAGCCGTGCAGATCTTCGACACCTGGGGCGGCGCGCTGTCGGCGGCGGCCTACCAGGAATTCTCGCTGGCCTACATGCGCAAGATCGTCAGCGGGCTGATCCGCGAGCACGAAGGGCGCAAGGTGCCGGTGATCCTGTTCACCAAGAACGGCGGCCTGTGGCTGGAAAGCATCGCCGAGGCCGGTGCCGACGCCCTGGGCCTGGACTGGACCTGCGAGATCGGCGATGCCCGTCGTCGGGTCGGCGACAAGGTTGCGCTGCAAGGCAACATGGACCCGACCGTGCTGTACGCCAAGCCTGAGGCGATTCGTGCCGAAGTGGCGCGTATTCTGGAAAGCTATGGCCATGGCAGCGGGCATGTGTTCAACCTGGGCCATGGGATTACCCCGGAAGTCGACCCGGAGCACGCGGGTGTGTTCATCAATGCCGTGCACGAGCTCTCGGCTGACTACCACCGCTGATTGATCTGGCATGTGGGGAGCCGCTAGGCCTGCAACGGGCTGTCGGGCTTCCCACACGGTTACCGAGAAAATTTCGGTAGTCGACCCAGATTAACCCTACATTACCGTCTCCAGCACTCACCTAATCTTCGCGCTCCCAGCAGGCTCTTGTGTCAATCCGGACATGATCCTGCGGGTTTTAGCCTAGATGTGCGTCTGGAGGTCTTTGCATGAAGCAAGTAGTTCTAAGAAACCGACTCTTGGCCAGCAGCATATACGCTGCTATCGCCGGTACCGCCCTGCTGCCGCAGGTGGTCAATGCCCATGGTTACATTCAGGATCCGCCCTCTCGAGATTTCAATTGCCAGCTTCTCGTGAATTTGAATTGCGGGCAGGCCCAATATGAACCGCAAAGTGCTGGCGAATTGCTTGAGGGCTTCCCTGCCAGTGGGCCGGTCGACGGTACCATTATCGGTGGCGACGGTATGTTCTCTGCACTCAACGAGCAAGCTGCCAACCGCTGGCACCTGATGCAACTCGACAAGCATGAAATCGAGTTCAAGTGGCATTACATCGTGGGTCATGTAACCAGGGGGTGGGAATACTTCATCACCAAGAACGACTGGAACCCGAATGCTCCGCTGACGCGTGCATCCTTCGATCTCACGCCGTTCTGTTCCTTTGACGGCCAAAACAAGGAAGCTCATGACCCGTCTCAACCTAAGCATACCTGTGCGATACCCTCTGATCGATCCGGGCACCATGTGATCCTTGGTGTCTGGACTGTGGGAGATACCGACAAGGCCTTCTATAAAGCCATAGATGTCGATATCAAGGTGGACGGTGGTCCTGCGCCAGAGTGGCGGCAAGTCAGTAGCATCAACCCCCATCGCAACCTGAAATTGGGCGACAAGGTCACGGCCCGGGCGTTCATCGGTGGTGCTGAGTCCGCAGAGTACAGCGCCAGCATCAGCATCGATAACATTCAGGATGGTATCGCGGAGAACTGGTCGTACAAGCTCGCAAACAAGATCAACGCTACCCAGACGCTCATCAGCGCCGGACGTAAGGATGCCGAAGGCAACATCGCACCGCAGCGTGGCCCGAACATCATCTACGCCAAGCAGGAAAGTGGTGTATCGAACTACGAGTTCGCCTTTGAAGGCAGCCCGGAAGACGCCTACATGCACCAGCATGGCCTGAAGCCGGAATACGTGCTGAAGGATGGCGAAGCCACCGTCGACTTCTCGGTGATGACCAACCGCGACCTGAAAGTCCGTGCAACGCTGTTCGATGCGAACAACAAGCAGGTCGGCTTCCAGGCCCTGGACGTGAACTCGGCCACTGTGCCATTCGCCCTGAAAGCCACCAGCGGCGAAGGCAAGCACGTGCTGAAGCTGGTTGGTCGGAACAAGGACGACAAGGTGCTGCTGCAGCAGGAACACGAGCTGGAGCTGATCGTGCGCGAGGGCGGCGACTACCAGTACACCTTCCCCGAGTCGGTCGGCAGCTACCAGGCCGGTGACAAGGTGTTCCAGCCGAAGACTGGCGAGATCTACGAGTGCAAGCCATTCCCGTACTCCGGGTATTGCAACCAGTGGAGCCCCTCCGCCACTCAATTCGAACCCGGCACGGGCTCGAATTGGACCATGGCCTGGGACCTGCGCTGATGTAAAGGGGGCGCCTTTGCGGGCGCCCCTTTTCATGTGCAGACATCGCCATGAACAACGAAAAATATTGCTGGCAGCAACTGCTGCTCCACTGGCTCTCGGCGGTGGTCATCCTCTGGGCCCTGGCCAGCGGTTTCGCTGTCTCGCTACTTGACGTAGACCTCGCCACTTTCGAGCAGGTCGCGCAGCTCAACGCCATAGTGGGCACCTTGTTCATCCCCGTGTTCCTCCTGCGTTGCTATTTCCGCATCGTTGGGCCAGCACCCAGAGACGCGAATGGCGAGGGCTGGAGGTCGGTCGTCGCTCACTTCACCCACCTGGGCCTGTATGGGTTGACCGCCGTGGTGCTGCTGTCGGGCATCCTGATGATGCACCGTGGCATTGACCTGGGATTGTTCATCCTCGAACCCCTGCTCAAGGACCATTTCTGGCTGCACCTGTGGTTCGACGTGCACGTGTTCAGCTGCGCTCTGCTGGCGGCCTTGGTCATGTTGCACGTGGCGGCTGTGATCAAGCATGAACTCTCCGGGCGGCGCATCCTGCAAAGGATGTGGCTTTGAACTGGGCCAGTTCTCGGCGCCACGCGGTCTGGGTGGCGCTACCTGCATTGATGGGGGCGTTCCTGCTTTGGCGGGAGGGACAGGCGCGGGCGCATTGGCAAGCGCCGCTGCCAATGCTGGGCTCGCCAGCCGCTGTCGACACGCAGGGCCCCCTGCCAGCCGCCACAATGGCGCTGGCGTTCGGCTTCCAGGCCGTTGATGCGAAGGCCTCCACTCGCTCTGACATCACCCTCAAGGCCAGTTTCGTTTCCAGCCTCGGTGAAGCGCGTGCGCTGATTTCCAATAACGCCAAGGACGCGATCTACCGCGTCGGCGACCGCCTGCCCGGCGGTGGCGTGGTGCGGCGTATCGAAGCGCGCGCAATCACGCTGTGGGTCGAGGGTCGGGAAGAAACCCTGGCCCTGGCAGGCGCCACCGGCACCTTGCTGCGACCGGTCGGCATGGATACGCCGCAGCAACCGGCCTCCACTTCTTCACTTCTTCTTTTGCGGAAACACCAATGACTATTCGGCGAATGCTGCGGCTGGCCTCGCTCAGCGCATCTCTTTCCTTGGCTTGCATGTTTGCCAATGCGCAGGACGAAGCCACCTGGCAAATGGCGATGAGCGATGCCGACGTGCGGGATGTGGTGCGCGAGGTCGGTGCAATCCTCGACCAGCCGATCATTCTCGACCCACGCGTGCAGGGCCGTATCACCGTGCTGTCCAACGAGCGGCTGGACCGCGAGGGCATTCGCCGGCTGTTCTACTCGGTGCTCAACGCCCATGGCTTCGCCGCCGTGAACGACGACGAGCGCCTGTTGGTATTGCCGGCCAGCGAGGCCAAGGCCTGGGCCAGCCAGCAGATGGACGCCATACCGGCGGCCTTCACCACCCGCGTGTTCAGCCTGCAGGGCAGCCTGGCCGCCGACCTGGCGGGGTTGCTGCGCCCGCTGGTGTCGAGCAATGGCTATATCGGCCCCTCCAGCTCGGCCAATGCCCTGGTGGTGACCGACTCGCAAGCCAACCTGGAGCGCCTGGCGACCCTGGTCGCGCAACTGGATAGCGGCCAGCGCCACGACTACGAAGTGGTGGTGCTGCGCCATGGCCAGGCCAGCGAGTTGCTGGCGGTGCTGGAAGCGGCGGCGGGTGGCCCGGAGAGTGGCGTACGGGTGCTTGCCGATACCCGCAGCAACCGGGTGCTGGTGCTCGGCCCCACCCAGTCCAGGCAGCGTCTGGCACAGCTGGTGCGCTCGCTGGATGTACCGACGCCGCAAGCCTCGCAGAACTGGCGGGTGGTGCGCCTACAGCACAGCAATGCCGAGCAGTTGGCCGAAGTGCTGGCGGAGGTTGGCGGGCGCCTGGATGGCAAGCCGACCACCGAGCGCAAGGGGCTCGACAGCCTGCCGGAGAAAGCTGCGGTGAAGGCGGATATCAATCAGAACGCCCTAGTGCTTCTGGGGGAGTCGGAAGTGCTGCGCGGCCTGGAGCAGATCATCCAGCAACTTGACCAGCCGCGTGCACAAGTGCTGATTCATGCCGCCATCGTCGAAGTCAGCGGCAATATCAACGAGGCCCTGGGCCTGCAATGGGGCGTCGACCGCGGCAGCCTCAGGGGTGGCATCACCTTCCCCGACAGCGGTGCCTCGCTGCCGGCGTTGCTGGGCGGTGAAGCGCTGCCGGCAGGCGCTGCGCTGGCGATCGGCTCCGACCGTTTCGCCGCGCTGGTCAGCGCCTTGGCCAGCAACACCCGCAGCAACCTGCTGTCCACGCCCAGCCTGGTGACCCTGGACAACCAGGAAGCGCAGATCCTGGTCGGGCAGAACGTGCCGTTCAAGTCCGGCAGCTATACCACGCCCGGCAGCGGCGCGGAAAACCCCTTCAACACCTACGAGCGACAGGACATCGGTATCAGCCTGAAGGTGCGTCCATACATCAACGAAGGGCGTAGCCTGCGTTTGGAGGTCGAGCAGGAAAGCTCGGAACTGGGTCCGCTCGCGGCAGAAGGCGGGCAGACCACCAACAAGCGCACCCTCAAGAGCACCATCCTCGCCGCCGATGGCGAGATCATCGTGATCGGCGGCCTGATCAAGGACAGCGTGCGTGCCGAACAGCGCAGCGTGCCGTTGCTCGGACGCCTGCCCTTGATCGGCGGACTGTTCCGCTGGCAGCGAGACATCGAGGAAAAAACCAACCTGATGGTGTTCCTGCGCCCGACCATCCTGCGCAGCCAGCAGCAACTGACCGAGGCTGGCCAGCGTGCCTACCGAGACGTTCGCGCCCCCGGTGCACCTTCAATGCCAGATAACGTGCGCGAACTGTTCGACAAGCCCGAACCTGATGCGGCGGGCGAGCGCCCATGAGCGAGCGTCTACCTTTCGCGTTTGCCAGGCGCCATGGCGTGCTGTTCGACCACCAGGCCGAGCCGCCCACCTTGCTGATGCGCGAAGACGCCTCGCTGGCATCGTTGTCCGAAGCCTGCCGCCTGGTCGGCAGCACCTGGCCGTTGCGTCACGTGGATGCCGAGGGCTTCGCCGAGCGCCTGGCCCGCTGCTATGGCAACGCCCAGGACGCTGCGCAGACTGTGGTGCAGGGCATCGACCAGCATCTGGACCTCGCGCGCCTGGCCGAAGAATTGCCGCAAACCAGCGACCTGCTCGACCAGCAGGACGACGCGCCGATCATCCGCCTGCTCAACGCCTTGCTCAGCGAAGCGGTCAGGTCGAGGGCCTCGGATATCCACCTGGAAACCTTCGAGCAGCAGTTGCGCGTGCGCATGCGCATCGACGGGGTGATGCGCGAAGTGCTGTCGCCGCCGCGGGCGCTGTCGGCCTTGCTGGTGTCGCGGATCAAGGTCATGGCCAAGCTGGACATCGCGCAGAAGCGCATCCCCCAGGATGGCCGCATCAGTCTGCGCCTGGCCGGGCACGAGGTGGACGTGCGTGTCTCGACCTTGCCCGCTGCCCACGACGAGCGGGTGGTGCTGCGCTTGCTGGACAAACAGGCAGTGCGCCTGGACGTGGAGCACATGCAGATGCAGCCGCGCACCCGGGAGGGCTTCCTGCAGCTGCTGGAAAAGCCCCATGGCATTTTCCTGGTCACCGGCCCCACCGGCTCGGGCAAGACCACCACGCTGTACACCGCGCTGTCGGTGCTGAACCAGGTTACGCGCAACATCCTTACCGTCGAAGACCCGATCGAGTACCACCTGCCCGGCATCGGCCAGACCCAGGTCAACGCCAAGGTCGACATGACCTTCGCCAGGGGCCTGCGGGCGATCCTGCGGCAAGACCCTGACGTGGTGATGGTGGGCGAGATCCGCGACCGGGAAACCGCCGAGATCGCCGTGCAGGCCTCGCTGACCGGCCACCTGGTGCTGTCGACCCTGCACACCAACAGTGCCCTGGGTGCCATCACCCGCTTGGCCGATATGGGCGTGGACACCTGCCTGCTGGCATCGTCGCTGTCGGGGGTAATGGCCCAGCGCCTGGTGCGCCAGTTATGCGCGCACTGCAAGGTCGCGGTCGAGGTGGACGCGGTCACCGCAGGCTTGCTCGGCCAGCCGCGCGAGTTGCCGGCGCAGGTTTATCGGGCACACGGCTGCGAGCACTGCCAGCATGGCTACAGTGGGCGCTTGGCGCTGCACGAACTGGTGCTGGTGACGCCGGAGCTGGCCGAGGCGATCCATGGGCGTGCTTCGCAAGCGCAGATGCTCGAGCGGGTGCGCCAGTCCACCCCAAGCCTGTTCGAGCACGGCGTGCAGCGCGTCTGTGAAGGGCAGACCAGCGTCGAGGAGCTGCTGCGCGTGGCGGGGCAGGAGTGAGCGGCATGCAGTTCAGGTACGACGCCCAGGACAGCCAGGGCGCACGCCAGCGCGGCACCCTCGAAGCCCCCAGCGCCCGACAGGCTCGGCAACATCTGCGTGAGCGCGGCTTGCAGGTGCTGTCGATTCGCCCGGTACGCTTGCGCTGGCCGAGCGGCTGGTTGCCCGGCAAGCGCCTGGGGGCAACCCAGCTGGCGATCGTCACTCGCCAGTTGGCAACCTTGCTGCATGCCAGCATGCCGTTGAGCGAAGCCCTGCAGGCGGTTGCCTCGCAGAGCGAGCAGCGCGAGGTCAGCCAGCTGATGCACGCGGTGAACGAGCGGGTGACCCAGGGGCACACCCTGGCCGATGCCCTGGGCCAGTTTCCCCAGGCTTTCCCCATGGTGTACCGGGCCACGGTGGCGGCGGCCGAACGCTCGGGCTACCTGCCGGATGTGTTCGAGCGCCTGGCCGACCATGGCGAGCGCCAGCAGGCGCTGCGCCAGAAGGTGCAGCTGGCGATGGTCTACCCGGTGATCCTGCTGCTGGTGTCGTTGCTGGTGGTGGGGTTCCTGCTGGGCTACGTGGTACCTGATGTGGTCCAGGCCTTTGCCCGCGACCAGGCGCAGCTGCCCTTCGCCACACAGCTGTTGATCGGCCTCAGCGAGTTCACCGGGCGTTTCGGCCTGCTCACTCTGGCGGCGTTGCTGGGCTGCGTGGCGGCGGCCCGCTGGGCGCTGCACCAGCCCACCCGGCGTGCACGTTGGGACGCGCTGGCCCTGCGCCTGCCGCTGCTGGGCGATTTCATCCGCGCCAGCGATGCCGCACGTTTCGTCGCCACGCTGGCCACCCTCGGGCGCAGCGGCGTGGCCCTGGTGGACGCCATGCACATCGGTACGGCGGTCACCAGCAACCTGGCCCTGCGCGAACGCCTGGTCAGTGCCGCCCAGGAGGTCGCCGAAGGCGCCAGCCTGGCCACCAGCCTGACCCATTGCGCGGCGCTGCCGCCCTTGACCTTGCACATGATCGCCAGTGGCGAACGGGCCGGCGAGCTGGAAGCCATGCTCGAGCGCGCCGCCGACCTGCAAGAAAAACACCTCGCCTCGCGCATCTCGCTGCTGGTCAGCCTGTGCGAGCCGCTGATGCTGCTGGTCATGGGCGGCATCGTGCTGTTCATCGTGCTGGCCATCCTGCTGCCGATCCTTAACCTCAACCAATTGGTTTCCTGAATATGCCCCCTCGTAACCCTCGCCGCCGCCAAGGCGGTTTCACCCTTATCGAAATCATGGTGGTGGTCATCATTCTGGGCGTGCTCGGCGGCCTGGTGCTGCCCAACGTCATGAGCCGCCCGGACCACGCCAAGGCCACTGCGGTGCGCACCGACCTGCAATCGATCTCCACCGCGCTGGAAATCTACCGCCTCGACAATGGCCGCTACCCCACCACTTCGCAGGGCCTGGAGGCGCTGGTGACGCGCCCGACGCAAGCACCGCTGCCACGCCTGTGGAACGCCCAGGGCTACCTCAAGAGCCTGCCTGTCGACCCTTGGGGCAGCTACTACCAGTACCTGAGCCCAGGCACACGCTCCAACCAGGGCTTCGACTTGTACTCCTTCGGCGCCGACGGCCAGCCCGGCGGCGAGGGTCTGGACGCCGATATCGGTAAATGGGCGCCATGACGCTGCGGCGCAGCCGTGGCTTCACCTTGCTGGAGCTGCTGCTGGTGCTGGCGGTGCTGGGGGTGGTGATCGGCATGGCCGGGCTGGCGCCAACGCGCAGTCCGCAGCGCCTGGCTGCGCAGGAGGCGCAGTTGTTCCTGCAATTCTTCGAGCATGTCCGTGAGCAGGCCACGTTGCAGGGGCAAACCCTGGGCATCCAGGTCGACGAGCACGGCTATCGCCTGGCTCGGCTGACCGAGCAGGGCTGGCGCGGGGGCGGCAAGCCACAGTCGAGCGAGTTGGCGTTGCACCTGCGCCTGGACGACACGCGGGCCTTGGACGGACCTGCCCAGCTGGTGCTGGCCGGCGACGAAGAGCATGTGCCGTTCACCTTGTACTTCAGCCAGGGCGACGAGGCCCTGGCCTGTGTGGTCAGCGATGGTCTCAATGCGCAACTCGGCTGCTGAACGGGGCTTCACCTTGCTGGAGGTGATGGTCGCGCTGGCGATCTTCGCGGTACTGGCCTCTGCGGCGAGCCTGGCCATGCAGCACGTGCTACAGCAGTCGCAGCAATTGCGTGACCGCTTGTACGCCAGCTGGGTGGCGGACAACCACCTCACTGAAATGCGCCTTCAGGCCACCCCTGGGCCGGGGCAGCGCACGCTCACGGTCGAGTTTGCCGAGCAGCGCTGGCACCTGGAGGAGCGACGCCGAACCGGGCCGGGTGTGCTGGAGGTAGAGGTGCGGGCCGCCCGTGCCGCAGACGGCCAGGTACTGCACCAGGCCAACGGCTGGTTGGAGCTGCCCGATGAACCGGACTGAGCCGCGCGACAAGCGCAGGCAGCGTGGCTTCACGTTGATCGAGCTGCTGCTGGCCGTGGCGATCTTCGCCTTGCTGGCCGCCGGCAGCACGCGGCTATTCGATGCGCTGGTGCGTACTGACCTGGCCCGGCAAGGCCAGGCCGCCGAAGTGCGAAGCCTGGCCAGGGCCATGGGCCTGTTGCAGCGCGATGCCCTGCAGGGGGTATTCCCCTCGACGCTGAAGAAGCACAACTATGCCCTGGCGTTACAGGGGCAGCGGTTGAGCTGGATCTCGAGCAATGGCCATGACAGCCGCCTGCAGCCACGTAGCGACTTGCGCCTGACCCAGTACTGGCTCGAAGACGGCGTACTGTGGCGCCAACGCGTCACCCTTTCGACGGGTGAGGGGCGTGCGCAACGCCTGCTCGAGGGCGTCACCAGCTTGCGCTGGCGGGTGTTCGTGCCTGGGCGTGGCTGGCAGGCTGACTGGCCCGGCGCAGCGACTGCCAAGGTACCTCCGGCGGCCATCGAGATCACCCTGTCTACCGAGCGGGTGCGGCAGGTTCGTCGCGTGCTGCCTCTGGCGGGGGCGGGCCTGTGAGGAGGGCGCGGCAACAGGGGCTGGCGCTGATCACCGTGCTGCTGATCATGGCGCTGGTGGTGATGCTGGTCGCCGGCATGTTGCGCAGCCATCAGTTGCTGATTGCCAGCGTATCGCAGCAGTCCGAGACCTCACGCGGCCTGCAAGTGCTGATGGCGGCGGAGCACCGCGCGCTGGGGTTGTTGCGTGAGCGGTTGGCGGAGGACATGCGGGTCATTCACGACGCGCAACCGTGGGCGCAACCCCAGCTGTTCAGCCTGGGCGACGTACGCCTGCGGGTGCAGGTCGAGGACCTGGCCGCGCGCTTCAACCTCGCTGCACTGACCCGCAGCCGCGAGCCCGACCCGGTGCTGTTCGCGCGCTGGCAGCGTTTGTGCGACGCGCTCGGTGTCGCGCCTCCTGACCTTGCAGCGCTGCACGGGCAACCCTTCTTCGACGTCAGCCAATTGAGGGAGCTGCCAGACGTCGATGCCAAGGTTCTGGAGCGCCTCAGGCCCTGGGTGACGGTGCTGCCTGTGCAAGCCGGGTTGAACATCAACACTGCCAATGGACAGGTACTTGCGGCACTGGAGGGCGTGACACCGGCTGCTGGCCGGCAATTGGTCGAGGCGCGCCCCAAGGATGGCCACGCCAGCGTACGGGAATTTCTCCAGGACCCGCTGCTTGGTGAGGTGGCATCGGCGCGCGGCCTGACGGTGGGCAGCCGCTGGTTCGGCGTGAATCTGCAGGCCGACCTGGAAGGGCAGCGCATGCATTTGTACAGCGAAGTAGAGATGGACTTCGACACGAAACGACTACGGGTGCTACGGCGCGCGTTTTCCACAGTACGACAGGCAGGTGTCGAATGAGTGAGTATGCAATCTACCTGGTGCCCGAAGGGGTGGGCACGGCGCAGGCAAGCTGGCCTGTGCGGGTTCGCCGACCCGACGGCTCGATGTATCGGTCTCGCCTGGATGACCTGGCGGCGCTGGCCGGGCACCACGTGGCCCTGGTGCTGCCGATGGAGCTGTTCGCCTATTGCCAGGCCGGCCCGCTGCCGGGGCGGCGGCCTGGCCGGGATGCCCTGGCGTTTGCCGTGGAAGAGCGGCTGGCCACCCCCCTCGAGGAACTTCACCTGGCCTTTGGCGCTGCGGACGAAAGCGGTTCGCGCCCGTGCCTGGCGATCGACCGGGCGTGCCTCGAGCAAGTGCTGGCGTGGGTCCGCGCGCAGGGCGTCGAGCCCCTGGCTGTGCTGGCCGATGCCGACCTGCTGTCATCGGCCGACCCTACCGCCTTGTGGCTGGAGGGGCGTTGGCTATTGGGTGGAAAGCACCGCCAGCGCCTGGCGCTCAGCCCGGCCGCAGCGCAGGTGCTGGCGGCCTCGATGCCCGAGGTGAGCTGGCTGGCTGAGCCTGGGCAGGCGTTGCAAGAGGGCAGCTACGAACCGGTGGCCGATGCGTTCGCCCTGCTCTGGGAGGGGCGGGTGCAGGCCATCGACCTGCGCCAGGGCATCTTCGCGCCGACGCGCGGCCTGTCTTTGCCCTGGCAAGGGTTGCTGGCGGGGTGCCTGCTGGCCGGGTTGTTGGTGTGCCTGGCCGATTACTGGCGTGCGGGGTGGTTGCAGCAGCAAGCCGCGCAATTGCATCAAGACAACGTGAACGCCTTCGAGCGCTGGGCGCCGGGCCAACCACCGCGTGACGACCTGGCTCGCCAGGTTAGCGAGTTGGTGCAACGCCCACAGCCAGCCACCTCGATGCAGCGTCTGGCGCTGCTCAGCGAGCCGCTGGTGGAAAGCGGTGGCCTGTGGATCGAACGGGCCGAACGCACGGCCAGCCACGGTTGGCGGGTCGAGGTGGTCGCCCGGGGCTTCGACGACCTGGAACGGTTGCGCGAACGCCTGCCCGGCGTGCAGGTGGGGCAGGCGCAGCAGCAGGAGGCGCAGCGGGTCAGCGCGACATTGGTGTGGGAGTCAGGGCAATGATGGCAGGCATGGGTGATCGGTTGCAGCAGGCGTGGCGGCAGATTCCGCCGGCCCGCCGCGTGGCGTTCAAGGCGGCGGCCTGGGGCTTGGCGCTGGTCGTGGTCTGGCAGGGGCTATGGCTGCCGGGCCAGCAACACCTGGCGCTGGCTGAGGCGCGGTTGCATCAGCAGCGAGTGCTGGCCCAGCACTTGCTGCGCCTGTCGGGCACCCCGGCAGCGGTGCAACAGGCTGGCCCCCCCTTGACCGCAGCGCGCCTGAGCGAGCGGGCGCAAGCCGCGGGCCTGGCCACCGTCGACCTGCACAGCAACGGCCAGCAGTTGACGATGACCGTGCAGGGGGCCCCGCAAACCGTGATGGGCTGGCTCCAGGCCTTGGAGCGGGAGGGCGCCGACTTGAGCGAAATACGCTTGCAGGCGGCCGACGACCAGTTGCAGGCACGTATCGGCCGTATGCTCGATGATGGGTGATTGCCATTAAGCTTGGCTTCAGCCGACGCGGTTAGCCTGTATCCATCGAAACCCATACAGGAACTGCCCCATGAAAGCCCGCTACCTCGCCCTGATCCTCGCGCCGCTGTTCAGCACCGCTGCCCTGGCCTCCAGCTACACCGGCCCAGGCGCCCAGCCGGTGACCACCGTCGCCGCCGCCAATGACGCGGCCGACGACACCCCGGTGGTGCTGCAAGGCTTCGTGACCAAGAAGATCGATAACGACGACAAGTACGAGTTCAAGGACAACACCGACAGCATCACCGTCGAGATCGACAACGAAGACCTGCCGCCGACTCCGTTCGACGACAAGACCAAGGTCAAGCTGACCGGCGAGGTGGAGAAGCACCTGATGAGCCGTGAAGTGGATGTGGATATCGTCGAAATCATCAAGTGATCCGACGGCCCTTCGCGGGGTTTCCCGCGAAGGGTGCTTCAGGCGGTCTTGGCAGGCAACCGACTCAACTTCAACGCCACCGCCAACGCCACTGCCAGCAGGGCGCCGATAAACAGCCCGATGCCATTCCACCCCGCGTAGTGCCAGAACACCCCGCCCGCCGTCCCGGCGATGCTCGACCCCACGTAGTAGCAGAACAGGTACAGCGACGACGCCTGCCCCTTGGCCTTCAAGGCGCGGCGGCCGATCCAGCTGCTCGCCACCGAGTGCGCGCCGAAGAAGCCGAAGGTGAACACCAGCATGCCAACGATCACCATCGCCAGTGGACTGGCCAAGGTCATCAGCATGCCGCCTGCCATCACCACGATGCTTGCCCAGAACACCTTGCGCCGCCCCAGTCGGTCGGCCAGCGCGCCCACCTGGGCGGAACTGTAGATCCCCGACAGGTACACCACCGACAGCAGCCCCACCAGCGCCTGGTTCATGTGGTAGGGCTCGGCCAGCAGGCGGTAGCCGATGTAGTTGAACAGGGTGACGAACGCGCCCATCAGCAAGAAGGCCTCGAGGAACAGCCAGGGCAGACCGGCGTCCTTGAAGTGCGTGGTGAACCCCTCCAGCAGGCTGCGCGGGTTGAGGGCCTGGCTGCGGAAATTGCGCGACTCGGGCAGCACCCTCCAGAACACTACCGCTGCCAGCAGCGCCAGGCCACCCATGACCAGCATCGCCGTGTGCCAGCTGACGAAGTCGATCAGCACGCCGAGGATCAGCCGTCCACTCATGCCGCCAATGGCGTTGCCGCCAATGTACAACCCCATGGCCAGGCCGATGTGCTGCGGGTGGATCTCCTCGCTCAGGTAGGTCATCGCCACCGCCGCCAGGCCGCTCAGCGACAGGCCCACCAAGGCGCGGGTGGCCAGCAGCAGTTCCCAGCTGGGCATCATTGCACTGGCCATGGTCGACAGCGCGGCGCACAGCAACGCGAAGACCATCACCGGCTTGCGCCCGATGCGGTCGGAAATCGGCCCGGTGATCAGCAGCCCGATGGCCAGCATGCCGGTGGATACCGACAGCACCAGGCTGCTCTGCGCGGCATTGATCGAGAACTCCTGCGACAGCAGCGGCATCATCGGCTGCACGCAATACAGCAAAGCGAAGGTGGCGAAGCCGCCGCTGAACAGCGCCAGTACGGTCTTCATGAAGGCAGGGGTGCCTTTCTCGATCCATATGTCGTTCAGGGGTGCAGGCTCGGGGTCGATGGGCAGGCGGGCTACAGCGGATTTCACAGCGAGTACCTCAAGGCACGGAGGGCCGGTGATGCAATTGAGAAAAAGCATATAGCTGGCTAATGATTAGATCCAATATATTGTTCGACCTATTTAAGACGTTCAGCGACTCATTTGGAGCCGATCATGGAACTGCGTCACCTGCGCTATTTCATCGCCGTGGCCGAAGAACTGCACTTCGGTCGCGCCGCCCAGCAACTGGGCATTTCCCAACCGCCCTTGAGCCAGCAGATCCAGGCCCTGGAGCAGGAACTGGGCGCTCGCCTGTTCGAGCGCACCAACCGGCGGGTCGAGCTGAGCGAGGCTGGGCGCCTGTTTCTGGATGAAGCGCGCCAGGTGCTGGCCCAGGTCGACAAGGCCGCCGATGTGGCGCGTCGCGCGCAGTTGGGCGAGCTGGGCGAAATGAAGATCGGCTTCACCTCTTCGGCACCTTTTACCTCGCGTATCCCCCAGGCGATCCACGCCTTCCGCCAGCGTTTCCCGTCGGTGCACCTGCACCTGAAGGAAATGAGCAGCCGCGAGGTGGTGGAAGGGGTGTTCGACGAGTCCATCGAGGTTGGCCTGATGCGCCCGCTGTCGGTGCCCGAGGGGCTGGTGGTCAGCGAGCTGTTCCGCGAGCCGCTGGTGGCGGTGCTCAACGCCTCGCACCCGCTGGCGCTGGGTAGCGAAGCGGGCGTGCACATGGCGGCGCTGGCGCACGAGCCGTTCGTGTTCTTTCCGCGCAGCTATGGCAGCGGCCTGCATGCGCAGTTGATGAGCCTGGCCGGCAAGGCAGGGTTCAGCCCGCATTTCGCCCAGGAGGCGGGCGAGGCGCTGACCATCATCGGCTTGGTGTCGGCGGGGCTGGGGGTGTCGGTGTTGCCGGCGTCGTTCCAGCGCATACGCATTGACGGCGTGGTCTATCGCACGCTGCTGGACGAAGGCGCCGACACTGCCGTGTGGCTGGTGCAGCGCGAGGGGGCGGGCTCGGCGATGGCCAGGGCCTTCGCCGAGCTGCTCGGCGGGGTCAGTCCACCTGGGCCAGGTCGCCGCGCAGCGCCACCGACGTGATCAGCGTGCCGGCGCGGCACTGGAATTTCTCGGTGTCCTTGTACAGGTTGCGCTGGTCGACGCTGGCGATGTTCACCACGGCATTGGCGTCGGCCTTGCGCGCGGCGTTCTGCAGGGTCGCCAGGGCCGATTGCAGCGCCCAGTAGCAGGCGTCGACGTCGCTCTTGTTGCTGCCGTTGGTCTTACGGCTGCTGCTCACCGGGTTCAGGGTGCGAGTGGAGGCGGGCAGGGCTTCGCCGGCCAGGTAGAACTTCACGCTGCCGTCGAGCACGCCGGCCTGGGTGGCGCGCTTGACCCCTTCGCTAAAGCTCAGGTAGGTGGGGGCGTCCACGCCCTGGTTGACGAAGCCCTTGCTGTTCAGCTGCTCGACGTAGGGGTCGAACGACAGCTCCTTGAGGATGTTGTCGCGCAGGCGGTTGACCCAGCGGTTGTAGTTGCCGTGGATCTTGCCGTCGTCGTAGTCCAGGCCCCAGCTGCTGCGGTAGACCACCTGGAACTCGGTGGGGCTGTAGGGAATGTCGACCTCGGCGTGGTGGCGGCCCCGCACGGTGATCTCGGCCTTGACCATGCCCGGGCGCACCGACTGCACGATCCACTGGCGGTCGTTCAGGGCGGTGACGATGGCGCGTTTCATCTGGTCGTCGGTGAAGTTGAGGTTGCCGGAGAACTGCTCCTTGGCGTTGTAGACGGGCTTGCTGGTGCAGCCGGCGAACAGCAGTGCCATGGCCAGCACGGCGAGGATACGGTGGAACCGAGTCATTCCTTTCACTCCAAAGGTCGTCAAAAAAGTCAGGGCCAGCGCCGGAAGATCAACGAGGTGTTGACCCCGCCGAAGGCGAAGTTGTTGTTCATCACGTGCTCGTGCTGCATGGCGCGGAACTGGCCTTGCAGGTAGTCCAGCTCGCCGCAGCGCGGGTCGACGTGGTCGAGGTTGAGGGTGGGCACGTACTGGTCGCTGTTCATCATCTCGATGCTGAACCACGACTCCAGCGCGCCACAGGCGCCCAGGGTGTGGCCGAGGAAACTCTTCTGCGAGCTGATCGGCATGCGCGCACCGAACAGGCTGCTGGTGGCCTGGGTTTCGGCGATGTCGCCTTGTTCGGTGGCGGTGCCATGGCCATTGACGTAGCCGATCGCCTCGGGCGCCAGGTTCGCGTCCTCCAGCGCCAGCTCCATGGCCCGGCGCATGGTTGCCTGCTCGGGGCGGGTGGTGTGCTGGCCATCCGCGTTGCTGCCAAAGCCGACGATCTCGGCGTGGATGCGTGCGCCACGGGCCAGGGCGTGTTCCAACTCCTCAAGCACCAGCATGCCGCCGCCTTCGCCGATCACCAGGCCATCGCGGGCCAGGTCGTAGGGGCGCGGGCTCAGGTGTGGGGTGTCATTCTTCAGGCTGGTGGCGTACAGCGCATCGAACACCATCGCCTCGGTGGGGCAAAGCTCTTCGGCACCGCCGGCGAGCATCATCGGCAGGCGTCCGTACTTGATCGCCTCGTAGGCGTAGCCAATGCCCTGGCTGCCGCTGGTGCAGGCGCTGGAGGTAGGAATAAGCCGCCCGGTCAGGCCGAAGAAGATGCTGATGTTCGCGGCGGTGGTGTGCGGCATCATGCGCACATAGGAGTTGGCGTTCAGGCCATCCGCCACCGAGTTGAGCAGCATGTTGCCGAACGCCTTGATCTCGTCGGTGCTGCCGGTGGACGAGCCACAGGCCACGCCCATGCGCCCATCGCGAATGCTCGCATCGTCCAGCAGCCCGGCGTCGGCCAGGGCGCGTTCGGCCGCGGCCACCGCCAGGCGCGAGACCCGGCCCATGCTGCGCAGCTGCTTGCGGGTCCAGTGGCCGGGCACCTGGAAGTCATCGATGGGGCCGGCCAGGCGGGTGTTGAGTTCTTCGAAGCGGTCCCACTCGTCCATGCGGCGGATGCCGCTGCGCTGGGCCGCGAAGTGTCCGGCGATGGTCGCCCAGTCGTTGCCCAGGGCGGTGATGCCGGCCATGCCGGTGACGACGACGCGGCGCATCAGCACAGCCCCCCGTTCACTGCCAGCACCTGGCGGGTGATGTAGCTCGCCTCGGGCGACATCAGGAAATTCACCGCCCCGGCCACTTCTTCCGGGGTGCCCATGCGCCCGGCCGGAATCATCTTCAGCAGCTCGTCCACCGGCACGTGTTCATCGAGCATGGCCGTGTCGATCAGCCCGGGGGCCACGCAGTTGACGGTGATGCGGCGCTTGCCCAGCTCGATCGCCAGGGCCTTGGCTGCACCGATGACGCCGGCCTTGGAGGCGCTGTAGTTGACCTGCCCGCGGTTGCCGATCAGCCCGGAAACCGAGGTGATGCAGACGATACGCCCCGGCGCGCGGCGGCGGATCATCGGCATCATCACCGGGTGCAGGACGTTGTAGAAGCCGTCCAGGTTGGTGCGCAGCACCTGGTCCCAGTCGTCCTCGCTCAGCGCCGGGAAGGCGCCGTCGCGGGTCAGGCCGGCGTTGCATACCACGCCGTAGTAGGCGCCATGGGCCTCGACATCGGCTTCGAGGATGGCCTTGCAGGCGGCGCGGTCGGCCACGTCGAACTGCAACACCCGCGCCTGGCGGCCCAGGGCCTGCACCTCGGCGGCAACGGCGTCGGCCTCGACGCGGCCGCTGCGGCAATGCAGCACCAGGTCGAAGCCGGCGCGCGCCAGGCGCAGGGCGATGGCCCGGCCGATGCCACGGCTGGAGCCGGTGACCAGGATGGTGTCAGTCATGGGGGGACTCCTCAGGGCCCGCCTCGGCCAGGTAGCTGGCCGCCTGTGGCGGGCGGTACACATTCAGGCGCGCGCTGGCGTGCAGGCCAGGGCCGCGCAGGTGGCATTCGAACACACCCATGCCGTTGTCGTCCTCCAGCGAGCGCTGCGCGTGGATGAGCAGCTCGGCACCGGCCGGGAAGTGCTCGACATCGCATTCATACTTGCGCGTGCCGACCAGAAAACCCAGCTCCACCGGCAGGCCTTGGCGACGTGCGCGACAACCGGCATAGGCGGCCACGCTCTGGGCCATCAACTCCAGGCCCAGCCAGGCCGGCAGGCTGCCGTCCTCGCGGTTGAACAGCCCGCCGGGGCGGACAGTCACGCGGGTGTGGATCTGCTCCTCGTCGCAGCTGTCGACCTGATCGATCAGGATCATGTCGCCCGCGTGGGGCAGTAGTTCGGCCACAGGCCAGGCAATCATGGGGTGTCTCCGAGAATCAGGCTTACATTATTGCCGCCGAAGGCGAACGAGTTGCTCATCAGGTAGCGCGGCCTGCCGCTGGGCAGGCGCTGGCGGCCATCTACCAGGTTGAGCGGCGGCAACTGCGGGTCGGCCTGGCCGTCCCACAGGTGCGGCACCAAGTGGCCCTGCGGGTTGTGCTCGCTCAGGCTCAACCAGCAGAAGGCCGCCTCCAGCGCACCGGCGGCGCCCAGGGTGTGGCCGGTCAGCGGCTTGCTCGACGAGCAGAGCAGGCTGGCGCCGAACAGGCTGTGCACGGCTAGGCTTTCCATGGCGTCGTTGTGCGCGGTGGCGGTGCCGTGAAGGTTCAGGTAATCGATTAGTGGTGGCTCAATGCCTGCATTGTCCAGTGCTTTGGCCATGGCCTGCAAGGCGCCTTTTCCAGTGGGGTCGGGGGCGGAGATGTGGTGGGCGTCGGAGCTGGCGCCAGCGCCGAGCAGGGCGATGGACGGGCCGCTGGTGTTGCGCGTGCGGGTCATCACGAACAGCGCCGCCGCCTCGCCGATATTGATACCGCTGCGGTTCACCGAGAACGGGTTGCAGCGTTGTTCGCTGACCGCTTCCAGCGCGCTGAAACCGTTCAGGGTCAGGCCGCAGAGGCTGTCGACGCCGCCGCACAGCACTGCGTCGCACAGGCCCAGCTCCAGCAGGCGGCGAGCGCTGAGCAGCGCTCGGCCGCTGGAGGTGCAGGCGGTGGAAATCACATAGGCCGGGCCGCTCAGTTGCAGCCAGTCGGCGAGAAAGTCAGCTGGGGCGCTGAGCGCTTGCTGGTCGTAGCAGTAGTGCGCGGGCAACTGGCCGTGGTTCAG
This sequence comes from Pseudomonas sp. NPDC089554, assembly GCF_050280645.1. Classification (NCBI taxonomy): domain Bacteria; kingdom Pseudomonadati; phylum Pseudomonadota; class Gammaproteobacteria; order Pseudomonadales; family Pseudomonadaceae; genus Pseudomonas; species Pseudomonas sp. NPDC089554. Next base: position 36,580 of record NZ_JBNNVR010000009.1, on the reverse strand, counting down.
GTAATGGGCGATATCGGCGCTGGCCTCGGCAATCCCCGAAGTGCTGGTGCCCAGCACCACGCCAACCCGCGCCGGCCCGTACTGGGCGATGGCCTGGCGGATGACCGGCTCGATCTGCTGGGCCGCGCAGTACAGCAGCTGGTTGTTGCGGCTGTGTTGATCGGGCAATGGCAACAGAGGCAGTTCACCGACCACCGCGCCGACCGGCGGCTGGCGCCCGGCGACCCAACCCGCTTGCGGCAGCATGCCGGAACTGTCACCCGCGAACAGGCGTCGAGCGACTTCGGCCTGGCCACGGCCAAGGGCACACACTACGCCGAGGGCATTGAGGTAGGCAGTCATGGCGTGTTCTCGCGGGGCAGTGGGCTGACGTGGTAGCGCAGGCCCTGGGCAAGGTTCAAGGTGAAGCGGTCGTCGGCCTGGTAGCTGACCTGCCAGCGCTCGCCCAGCCAGCGTCGCTGGCCGCTTTGCTCGGCATGCGGGTACAGCTGTTGGAGTTGCTCGGCGGGGGTCAGGGCAAACAGCACGGCGGCGAACAGCTCGCGGGCTGCCGGGTTGGGCGGCAGCAGGCCGTCGGCCTGCCAGTGCTCGCCGTCGAGCAATTGGCGAGCTTGGGGCACACCCAGCAAATCGAGCAGCGACCAGCGCAGCTGCTGGCCTTCACCCTGGATCACCAGCAGCCAGTCCAGGCGCTGGCCGGCCTGCTCGCGCATCACGTGCAACTGGCTCGGCAGCGCCAGCCTCGGCAGGCGCTCGGGCAGCGGCGCCTGGGCGGCACAGGCCGTCAGCAGCAGGCACAGCAGGGCGGCCAGCCAGGTTTTCATGCCGGCTCCAGGGGCTTGCGCGCCACCACGTTGACCAGGGTTTCCTCGCGTTGGCCAACCGGTGGCGGTTGGCGCAGGCCGAGGCGTTCGAGCAGGCCGAAGTCCTTGGCCCGGCTCCACCACAAGTAAGGATAGGAGACGTTGCGCGCGCTGAACTGGAAGCCCTGGGCACGCAGCATGTCCAGGTAGCCCTCGGCGCTTTTTTGCACGTGCATCGGGTGGCGGAACAGCCAGCGGATCACCCAGGTGTCGATATAGGCTTCGGTGGATTCGGCGAACAGCAGGTAGCCGCCGGGCTTGAGCACCCGGTAGAACTCGGCCAGGGCTTTTTCCTGCTCGACCAGGTGGTGGAAGGTCTGGTGACAGAACAGGACATCCACGCTGGCGTCGGGGAACTGCAAGGCCGCGCAATCGCTGCCACTCAGTTCCACTTTCAGCCCTTGGCGCTCGGCTTCTGCGGCGCTTAGCTTCAGACTGTGGGGGTCGGCGTCGGTGCCCAGCAGGCGCGCGGGGGCGAACACCCGGTGCAGGTGCTTGAACGAGCGGCCCTGGCCGCAACCGGCATCGAGCAGCACCGGGGCCTGGGGCAGCGGGCCGTCGAACAGCTGGCGCAGGTCGTCGATGGCTACCCGCAACACATGGTGCTGCCAGGTGTGGCTGCGCAGGAACCAGAAGCCGATGCGCGTCTCTTCGACGTAGGTGTCGCTCAGGTAGGGCTGTTGGCGAACATTCATGAGGGTGCGTGCGCTCCTTCGCGTGGCGCGGCCCAGGGGGCCAGGAGAAAACTGAATACCAGGCCCAGGCTGACCGCCAGGCCGAAATTGCTGACTGCCGGGGTGCTCGACAGGGCCAGCAGGCCGAACGACAACCAGGTGGTCAGGGCGGCCAGCAGCGTGCCCAACAGGCTCACAGCGGCGCCGCCGATGCGTTCGTGCATGAGGATCGCGTAGTCGACACTGATCGCCGTCACCAGCAGCAGGCCGAACAGGCTAAACAGGGTCAGCGGCTGGCCCAGCCAGGCCAGGCTGGCCAGGCTGCACAAGGCGGCCAGCAGCGGCAGCGCGACGATGCGCGAGGCCCCGCGCAGGCCGAAGGGCAGCACCAGCAGTACCAGGATCAACACGCACGACAGCAGCTTGAGCTCGGCAGCGCTGACCTGGGTGGCGGCGAACAGCTGGTTCAGCTCGCCGAGGCGGTCCACCAGCTGTACGCCAGGCAGGCCGTCGCTCTGCAAGCGCAACAAGGCGCTATCGCCCAGGCCCTGCAAGCTGACGATCGCGGCTACACCTTGGTCGGTCTGGCCGAGCCACAGGGGGCGCCAGGCTTCGGCCAAGGGGCCTGCGAGTACCTCGTCGATGCCCTGGGGCGGCAGTTGGCGCAGCTGCGCAAGCTCCGCCTCCAGCGCCGCCTGCGGGACGCCCAGGGCCAGCAGCGGCTGCCAGTGCTCGGGCAGGGCCAGCAGGGCTTCGCGTGTGCTTGCCTGTTCGGCGGGGCTGGCCAGCAGTTGGCCGAGGGACAGGTAGCCCTTGAGCTTGCCCAGGTCGACCAATTCGTCGAGCTGGGTATCCAGCGCTTGCAGGCGCTCCAGCAGTTGCTGCGGGTCGCTGCCGCGCACCAGGTAGAACTGACTGGTGGGCTGGTAGCCAGTGATGCGCGCCACTGCCTGGGCCTCTTGCAGCAGCTCAGGTGGGCTTGCGACCCACTGGCGAATGTCGTTGCGGGTGTCCAGCTGCCAAAGGCCGGAGGCGCAGAACAGCAGCACCAAAACCAGCAGTGCGGCGCTGGGCACCCTGCGCAGCAAGCGTTCGCGCAATTGAGTCAGACATTCGGCGATGCGTAGCGGCCATTGCGCCGGGTTGAGTTCGACCCCGCCAAGCAGCGCCGGCAGCAGGCACACGGCGCTCAGGTACGCGCCCACCAGCCCGGCGGCGGAGAACGCGGCGATCTGGGTCAACGCCGGGAAGGGCGTGAAGGCCAGCGCCAGGTAGCCGATGCAACTGGTCGCCAGGCTCAGGCTCAGGCCCGGCAGGGTCAGGCGTAGCGCAGGCCAGCTGCGCCAGGGGCGAAGGCTCCAGCTCTTGGACAGGTAGTGCAGTGGGTAGTCGACCGCAACGCCGATCAGGCTGGAGCCGAGCACCAGGGTCATCACATGCATCTGCCCGAACAGCGCCACGCAGGCCACCGCGCCGAACAGCATGCCCACCAGCACCGGCACGAAGGCCAGCAATGCGCGCCAGCGACGCAGGGTCAGCAGCAACAGCAGCAAGATGCCCAAGGTCGCGCCGCCGCCTACCCAGCTGATTTCGCGGCTGGCCTGCTGCTGGCCAGCCGCGGCATGCAACAGGCCGCTGGCGGCCAGCAGTTGTACGCCATGGTGCTGGGCATCGGCGCGGCTGCTGGCGAGCAGTTCGGCCACCTGCAACGGCAGGTTCAGGTCGAAGGCATCGGCTTGGGTGCGGGCGCGCAGCAGTACCCATTGCTGGCCATCGGCTTCGGCGTAGAGCGCGCCGCTGGCGGTGTCCAGCTGCACGTTCACAGGCTTTGGCAGGCTTTGCTGGACACGCCCGGTCAGGCCCAGCCAGTCGTCCTGGTTGGGCACCAGGCTGAAGCCTGCGAAGGGGTCGAACAGGCTTTGCACGCGCTGTTCGATAAAGCTGCCGGGGTGCTCGGCGAGCAGCGTACGGTCTTGGGCCGAGAGCATTGCCAGGCGCCCTTGCAGCAGTTGCGCGCGTACTGCTTGCAGGTCGGTTTGCAGGCTCCACTGCACCTTCTCGAACAGCCCGCTGGCCTGCCATTTTTCGGCAAGTAGCTGGGCCTGGGCGATGGCCTGCTCACGCTTGGGGTGGCCGACCAGTACCAGCAGTTCGCGGTTGAGCGGTTGCTGCATGCGCTGCTCGGCCTGCAAGACTTGCGCATCCTGGCTGGCGCCGGGTACCAGGGTCATCAGGTCGGCCGACAACGGCGCGCCGTGACGCCACTGCCAGCCGGCGATGGCCAGCATCACCAGCAGCAGGGCCACGAACAGGCGTGGTAGCAGGCGTTCACTCGGCAAAGTCATTGCGCTCCGCGTCGTCCAGGCTTTCTGCGCTTGTGCTTTCAGGCATGCGCAGCAGCGTGCGGTCGCCCTGGGTTTCGTGCAGCTCGATGCGTTCGACGAAGCGCGCGCCACTGATGTCGATGTGGGTGAACACCTGTTTGAGCAGGAGTGAGCGCGGGGTCAGGCGTAGTTGCCAATGCTGGGGTTCGCCTGTGAGGTCGAGGTCGAAATCCCGTTGCAGGCCGCTGCTGTCGCCTTGCAGGACGGCGAAGAACAGGCGGTTCTGTTCGGTCGCGGCGCTGGTACTGGGCAGGGTTTGCCAGCCGCTGAGGTCGCGCCGGGCGATGCCCTTGGCGGTGATGCGGTAGTCCTGGCGCAGGGGTGTTTGCAGCAGCCACAGCAGGCCGTGGTCGCGGGCCAGGACGAAGCGGCCTTTGCTTTGCAGCGGCTGGGGCAGGGCGCGCAGGTGTTTTTCCTGGATGAAGGGGCCGGTGACGACGGCGGGTTGGCTGAGCTGGTTTTTCAGGTCTTCGAGGGTGAAGGCCAGGGTCAGGGGGCTGGCGAAGAGCAGCAACAGAGCCATTAGCACTGTTGAGGCCACCGGCCTCTTCGCGGGCAAGCCCGCTCCTACAGGGTGCGCGGTGCCTGTAGGAGCGGGCTTGCCCGCGAAGAGGCCAGTGGCTTCAGTAAGAAAACCGAGGCTCATGCCAACACCTTGGCCACGGCATCGAGCATCACCTGCGGCGAGGCCAGCTGCATCTCGCCGCTTTCGATATGCACCGCCACCTGCACGCTGCTGGCGCGGGTCATGCGCTCGCCGCTTTCGGCATCGCTGATCAGGTAGTGGATCTTCAGGCGGTTCTCCCACTCCACCAGGCTGGCGCGCACGTTCAGGCGCTGGCCGAAGGTGGCGCCACGGATGTAGCGCAGTTGCAGGTCGATCACCGGCCACGCATAACCGCTGGCCTGCATTTGCAGGTAGTTGTGCGCCAGGCGGTCGAGCAGCGCGCAACGGGCGACCTCCAGATACTTCACGTAATGCCCGTGCCAGACGATGTGCATGCTGTCCACATCGAAAAATGGCACCACGATTTCGCTGTCGACGTGGAACACACCCGGGTTACGCATCGTGCAGCCTCCAATGGCGCTGGCCGATACGCGCTAGGCACAGGCGAAGTTCGTGTTCCAGGGCGCGGTCTTCGATGACCGGGGCGAAGTCGCCCAGCAGCGCTTCGTGCATCTGTGCCAGCGCGGGCGGCAGTGGCCGCGCGTCGGCCTGGCGGGTACGCAGCCAGACGCCCTGGTTGGCCGCCAGCAGGGTCGCGGCAGCCACCTGTTCGGTCAGTTCCAGCACGCGCAGGGCATCGCGCGCGGCGATGGTGCCCATGCTCACCTTGTCCTGGTTGTGGCACTCGGTGGAGCGCGAGAACACGCTGGCTGGCATGGTCTGCTTGAGGGCTTCGGCGGTCCAGGCGCTGGCGCCGATCTGCACGGCCTTGAAGCCATGATTGATCATCGCACGCTCGGCCTCGGCGCCCGACAGGTTGCTGGGCAGGCCATGGTTGTAGCGCACGTCCACCAGCAGGGCGAGCTGGCGGTCGAGCAGGTCGGCGACGTTGGCCACCAGGGTTTTCAAGCTGTCCATGGCGAAGGCGATATGCCCGCCGTAGAAATGCCCGCCATGCAGCACGCGCTCCTCGTCGCCATCGATGATCGGGTTGTCGTTGGCGCTGTTCAGTTCGGTCTCGATGAACCCGCGCAACCAGCCCAGGCTGTCGGCCAGCACGCCCAGCACGTGAGGCGCGCAGCGCAGCGAGTAGCGGTCTTGCAGGCGGTGCAGCGGCGGCAGCGGGGCGTCGATGGCCAGGTCCTGACGCAGCCAGGCGGCTACTTGGGTCTGGCCGGGGTGTGGCTTGGCGGCGAACAGGCGTTCGTCGAAGTGCTCGGGGTTGCCTTGCAGGGCGATGACGTTGAGCGCGGTGATGCGCGTGGCCAGCTTGAGCAGGTAGTCGGCGCGGGCGTAGGCCAGGCAGGCCAGGCCGGTCATCACCGCGGTGCCGTTCATCAGCGCCAGGGCTTCCTTGGGGCGCAGCACCAGGGGCTGCCAGCCCAGTTCGCGGTGCACGTCGGCGCTGTTGTGCCGCTCGCCCTGGTACATCACCTCGCGTTCGCCCGACAACGTAGCGGCTACGTACGACAGCGGCGTGAGGTCGCCGCTGGCGCCCACCGAGCCTTCTTCGGGAATCAGCGGCAGGATGTCGTGCTCGAGAAACCCTTGCAGGCGCTCCAGCAGCTCCAGGCGCACACCGGACATGCCATGGCTCAGCGAGCGCAGGCGCGCCGCCAGCACAGCGCGGGTGGCCTGGGCATCGAGCAGGCGCCCCAGGCCGCAGCCGTGGAAGGTATAGAGATGACGCGGCAGCGCTTCGACATGCTCCAGCGGCACGGCCACCACGCAGGAGTCGCCATAGCCGGTGGTGACGCCGTAGATCACCCCTTCCTTGTCCAGCAAAGTGTCGAGAAAGCGTGCGCCACGGGCGATGCGCTCGCGGTACGGGGCATCGTCTTGCAGGCGCGACGGCGCGCGGCGCTCGGCCACGGCCAGGACGTCTTCGATTGCCAGCGGCGTCTCGCCGAAGGTCACGGGCTCATGCGGATGCATCGTCATCGTTCTTCCAGAAGGGGTAGAAATTGAACCATTGCAGCGGCGCCTGGCGGCAGTAGTGGCCGAGGCGTTCGGCGTAGCGCGCCGCCCATTGCTCGATCACCGCGTCGCGCTGGCCACGGCGCCATTGCAGGCGTTCGGCGAAGGGCTCCAGGGTGATTCGGTAGCGGCCTTCATGCTTGAGGCAGAACAGCAGGTTGAGCGGGCATTCGAGCATCCCGGCCAACAGCCACGGGCCCTGGGGCAGGCGTGCGGGTTTGCCGAGAAAGTCCACCTCGACGGTACGCCCGCCGTGCAGCGGCACGCGGTCGCCGGCAATCGCCAGCCATTCGCCGCGCTCCAGGCGCTCGCTCAGTTGCAGCATCACCGCCGGGTCCAGCTCACTCACCTGGATCAGCCGCAGGTGGCTGGCGCCGGCTTCGCCGAGCAGGCGGTTGAACTGCTCGGCATGGCGGGTGTGCACCAGCACGTTCATGGTCACTTGCTCGCCCAGCTCGGCCAGGGCCCGGCACATTTCCAGGTTGCCCAGGTGTGCGCCCACCAGCATCTGGCCGCGCTCGCCGCGTAGCTGTTGGCGCAGGTTGGCCGGGTCGACGATGTCGATCTGGTCGAGACGCAGCCGGCCGTTCCAGGCGTCGAGTTTGTCGAGCAGGGAGTCGGCAAAGGCCATGAACTGACGGAACACCCGCCAGTGGCTGGGGGCTTCGGTCTGCCCGGCGCTCCACTGGTGCAGGTGCTGCTGGTACTGCCAGGCGCTGCGCCGGGCGCGGGCGCCGAAAACGAAGAAGTAGGCGACGATCACATGGATCAGCGGGCTGAGCACGCGGCGGCCCAGTACACGCGCCAGGGTGGCGGTGAGCTTCATCAGCCAGAAGTTGCCGCGCTCCTGGTGCGCGGCCCAGTGCTCGGGCTGCTGGCTCATGGGCGCCACCTGCGCCAGAGGATCCATGGGGCGCGCACGAGCATGCCGAAGAACAGCTTGGCGTGCATCTTCGAGATCAGCGCGTTGTCGTGGAACAGGCGAAAATGCGACAGGCCGTCCTGCGGGTAGTGCACCCGGGTTGGCAGCCAGCGCATGGGTTGCCCGCGCCACGACAGGCGCACCAGGATCTCCGGGTCGAAATCCATGCGTCGGCCCAGGCGCACCTGGTCGATCAAGGCCAGGGTCACCGGCAGCGGGTACACGCGAAAGCCGCACATCGAGTCGGGGATCTGCAGCGACAGGCTGTTGATCCATACCCACACGTGGGTCAGGTAGCGCGCGTACAGGCGGCCCTTGGGCACGCTGGCGTCGTATTGCGGGTAGCCGCACACCAGCGCCTGCGGGTGCGCCTGGGATTGTTCGAGGAAGCGGCTGACATCGGCCAGGTCGTGCTGGCCGTCGGCATCCACTTGCAAGGCATGGCTGAAGCCCAGCCGCGCCGCTTCGCGCAGCCCGGCCATCACCGCGCCGCCCTTGCCTTGGTTGGCTGCCAGGGTCACTAGGTAGATGTCGTCACGCTCGGCCAGCTGGCCCAGCACGCGGGCGCACGGGGCGTGGCTGGCGTCGTCCACCAGCACGCAGGGCAGGCCGGCACGCAGCAGGTCGTCCACCACCTTGGGCACGGCGTGCTCGTGGTTGTACACTGGGATCACCGCGCAAGGCTTATGCACTGGCAGCCTCCAGGAGGATCCGGCCGCTGGAGCATGGTTGCCCTTCGCAGGTATAGGCGAAGTACAGCTTGCCGCGCGTGGCATCGAAACGCAGGGTCAGCAGCAGTTCATCGCTGGGGCGTACCAGGTGCTGGAACTTGAGCACTTCCATGCCGACGAAGCGCGGCGGCAGTTGCAGGTGGGCCTTGGCCAGGGCGATGGCCCAGTCGACCTGCACCACGCCTGGCAGCACGGGGCTGGTGGGGAAGTGTCCGGTGAAACAGGCAAGGTCCGGCGGTACTGCCAGGCGTAGATGCAGTTCTTCGCCCTCGTTGGCTTGCCCGAGCAGCTCCGGCGCCATGTTGCGCGGGGCTTGCAGCAGGGCCAGCAGGCTGGCGTTGGGCAACTTGCCCTGGGCGTTGAACGGCAGTTGGCGCAGCAGCCGCCAGCGGCGTGGCAAGGCAAGCGCCTCGCAGTGCCCGGCCAAGTGGCGGCGCAGGTTGTCGAGCAAGGCGCGTCGACCCTGGCTGCGCAAGGCATGTACGCCGGCAGCGCTGAGCGCCACCAGCGCACCGAGGTAGGCCCGGCCTTCCTCGAGCACCCCCAGGCGCGCCTCGGCGACCCACGGGTGGCTGCACAGGGCCTGTTCGAGCATGGGCAGGGAGATGCGTTTTTCCTCCAGCTTGACGATGCGGTCGAGCCGCCCTAGCAGACGAAAGCGCCCGTCGCTGTCGAACTCGACCGCATCGGCGCCCTGCTCGATGTGCCCCACAGGCAGGTAGGGCGAGGCGATACGCAGGGCGCCGTGTGCGTCCTGGCTCAGGTGTACGTCGGCGAATGGCTGCCAGGCCGTAGCGCCCTGGCGCCAGGCGATGCCGCCGGTTTCGGAGCTGCCGAGGATTTCCGTTGGCCACTGGCCAAGGCGCTGGTGCAGGCTGTTGGCGGCCGCGCCTGGCAACTCGCCCCCGGAGGAAAATACCCGGCGCACCGGGCTCAGGGCCGGCCAGTCGAGGTTGTCGCCCATGCGCTTGAGCAATGCCGGGCTGGCCACCCAGGCGAAGGCCGTGTGCTCGCGGCTGGCGCGTTGTAGATCCTCGGGGAAGGGCAGTTGGCGGCGCTCGAAGCCGCGCCCGGCGCACAGTGGCCACAGCACGCGGAACAGCAGGCCGTAGATATGCTGGGTGGCGACGCTGCTGATGATCCAGGCGTCGCCCAGGTCGTCGCCCCACAGCTGCTCGAGGGCGTTCACTTCGTTGGCCAGCAGGCGCAGGTGCTTGTCGATGCGCTTGGGCTCGCCGCTGGAGCCGGAGGTGCACAGGCTGATGCGGCAGCTGTCGAGGTCCAGGTCTTCAGGGGTGAGCGCCTCGCCGAACAGGCTGGCCAGGTGCTCGTCACCGGGCTGGTCGCTGAGCCACAGGTCGACCTGGCTGTGCCAGCGCTCGCGGGTGGCCGGTTGCAGGTCGGCCGGCAGCAGCACCTCGACGCCCGCGCGCCAGGCGCCAAACAGGGCGGTGGACAGTTCGGCGGCGTCCTCAAGATGCAGCGCCAGGCGACGTACGCCGCGCTGTTGCAGGCCCGCAGCCAGGCGCAGGGCTTGCAGGCGCCACTGGGCGTGGTCCAGGTGCGGGGCCTGGGTGATGGGGCGTGGCGATTCCACGGGGTGTAGCAGGTGCTCGAGGTTGATCCAGTTCATGAGCGTCCTCGCACACGTTGTCTAACCAGCCATTCGCCAACGAACAGCAGGCCCATCGCGGCATAGGCGAGCAGGCCGTTGTAGAGGGTCCACCAGGCCAGCGGCGCCCACAGCGTCAGGCCAGCGGCGATCAGCCCGTTGACCAGGAAGAACAGGCACCACACCTGGGTGACCCGGCGTGTATAGCGCACCCCACGCGGCGGCAGTTGCGGCTCGCGCAGGCGCGCCAGGCGCTCGGCCACCGGCATGCCGCGCAGCAGGCTGCTGCCGAACAGCGCGAGCATGAAGGCGTTGATCAGCACCGGGTACCAGCGCAGCAGCTGCGGGCTGTCGGAAAGCCCCAGCAGTACGCAGAACGCCAGCGCCGCCACGGCCATCCACAGGTCGCCGGTGTGGCGCGGGGTGTTCAGCGCGCGGGCCAGCCACAGCCCGCCGAGCAGCACGGCGAACTGCCAGGGGGCGAAATGGGCCATGCCGAAATGCACCGCGAATGGGTACAGCACGCCGGCCAACAGCAGGCCGAGGCCGACCAGGCGTTTCATGCCGCCGGGTTGACCAGGCGGTGCACCGCTTCGACCACATCGCCTACGGTACGCACTGCCTTGAATTCGTCGGCGGCGATCTTCTTGCCGGTCTGGCGCTTGATGTGGTCGATCAGGTCGACCGCATCGATGCTGTCGATTTCCAGGTCCTGGTACAGGTGGGCTTGCAGGGTGATGCGCTCGGGTGGCAATTCGAACAGCTCGACCAGGGCGTCGCGCAGGATGTTGAAGATGTCTTCACGGTTTTGCATGGTGCGATCTCAGGCGGCCTGGCGGGCAGTGACGAACGCCGCAAGGGTGGCGACGTTGGTGAAATGGGTGCGGGTGTCCTTGGCGTCGGCGTCGATCTTGATGCCAAAGCGTTTTTGCAGGGCCAGGCCCAGCTCCAGGGCGTCCACCGAATCCAGGCCCAGGCCTTCGCCGAACAGGGTCTGCTGGTCATCGATGTCGTGCACGCTGATGTCTTCCAGGCCCAGGGCGTCGATGATCAGTTGCTTGATGTCACGCGTCAGGTCGTGTCGTGGATCGCTCATCTGTGGCGAGCTCCTTCATATAGTGCTGGTGCAGGAAATCGTTGAGCCGCCGCGAGGCGATCGGCGCCGGGCCCAGGGCGGTGAAGCCTTGTGGGTCGATGTCGGCGCCCACGTGCAGGCTGAAATGCACGCGACGGCGGGGAATGCGGTACCAAGGCTCGTGCTTGGTCAGGGTCGTGGGGCTGACGCGGATGGTCACCGGTGTGATGATTTTCGCACCGCGCAGGGCAATGGCTGCGGCGCCGCGATGAAAGGCGGGCGCCTGGCCGGGCGGGGTGCGGGTGCCCTCGGGGAAGATGATCAGCGTCTGGCCGTGTTGCAGCGCGGCAACGGCGCTGTCGAGCATGTCCATGCTGCCGTCGTTGCCGATGTACTGCGCTTCGCTGACCGGCCCGCGGGTGAACGGGTTGGTGAACAGGCTGTGCTTGACCACGCAGTTGGCATCGCGCACCAGGCCGAGCAGGAACACCACGTCGATCAGCGAGGGGTGGTTGGCGACGATCATCTGCCCCGGGCGGCCGAGGCGTTCGATGCCCTGGACGTCGTAGGTCAGCACACCCGTTGCGCGCATGAAATGGATGAAGCGCCGCAGCAGCCAGCCGATGGTGCGTCTGGCGCGCTGGCGGTGGCGGGCCGCGTCGCCGGGCAGGCAGGTGAGCAACGGGAGTACCAGCACGCGCAGGCACAGGCCGCCGATGCCGAACAGGGCGAAACTCAGGGCGGTGGCCAGCAGGCGCCAGTAGTAGGCGTCGCGGGGCCGGTCTATGGCTGTCGTTGCCAGTTCCATGCGCGACGCTTCCAGGTGTGGGTGAGTGAATGAGCCCCCGCGAGCGAGGCCTGTAGCCAGCTCAAGGCATGGGGCAGTGGCGTGCGCGGGGTGTGCGCCGTGGCGGGCTGTGGCGACAATTGCCACTGCTGCCCAGCGGTCACGCGCAGGCCAACGGCATAGGCGAACGGCACGTCGTCCACCCAGGGGCGATAGATTTCCGGCGGCTGCTCTTCAGCGACGATCAGCAGCACGGCGGGTGCGCCTTCGTGCAGCAGTGCAGCCGCTTCCAGCAGGCCCTGCTCGAAGCCATCGCCAGCGGCAGCCAGGGCGGTCATTTCCGAGGTTTCGCCGCGCATGATCGACCACAGGCCGATCACCGCGTTGTGCACCGACAGGCTGAACTGGGTGGGCGACAGCGCCTGGCCTTCAGCCAGTTCGCTGAGAATCGAGAAGGTGCGCGGGGTTTCGCCATGGCGCGAGACGAACACCAGCGGCATTGGCGCCTGGCCCTCGGCCAGGGGCCAGCCCACGCTGAAGGCCATGCGTGCCAGGTAGCTGAGGCGACGGCGTTGCATGGCGGGCAGGAACGAGACGTCCGGTGCCTGCCCGTCGGCAGGTACGAGGGGGGCTCCACTGGCCCAGGCTTGCCAATCGTCAGGCGTTTGCAGGCCCGGTGCCCAGGCGCGCCATTGGCTGATGTCGAAGCTGATCACGATGCTTGTTACTTCCCGCCCTGAGGGACTTCCTTGCCGTGGGGATGACTCGGAACACAGACCTTGCAGGGGTGGCGCTTCGCCGAGTGGCGGGCATTATCCCGGTGACGGAGGTGTGTAGCAAATGGCTGTTACATAATTGCCATCAGACAACGCCGATTCTTAGTTGCGGCGTTGTTGACTTTTCCCGGCCGTTTTTTCCGACAATCGGCCGTGAAAGCAGTAATGGCTGGATGCTATCAGGTTCGAACGGTAATGATGTGGACGAAGAATGCTGGTCAATGCCGGGAGTGCGACACATACTCGGGCATTCCTTGATACACGGAGGTCTAGCATGCGGCGCGTGGTGTTCAATCAGAAAGGTGGCGTGGGCAAGTCGAGCATCGCCTGCAACCTGGCGGCGGTGAGCGCCAACGAGGGCTACAGGACGTTGCTGATCGACCTGGATGCCCAGGCCAACTCGACCCAGTACCTGACCGGGCTCACGGGCGAGGACATCCCCATGGGCATTGCCGACTTCTTCAAACAGAGCCTGTCCAGCGGGCCGTTTTCGAAGAAGAACAAGGTCGATATCTACGAAACCCCCTTCGACAACCTGCACGTGGTCACCGCGACCCCGGAGCTGGCCGACCTGCAGCCCAAGCTCGAGGCCAAGCACAAGATCAACAAGCTGCGCAAACTGCTCGACGAGTTGGACGAAGACTACGAGCGGATCTACATCGACACCCCGCCTGCGCTGAATTTCTATGCAGTTTCGGCGCTGATCGCTGCTGATCGTGTTCTTATCCCCTTTGACTGCGACAGCTTCTCGCGCCAGGCGCTGTATGGCCTGCTGGCCGAGATCGAAGAGCTCAAGGACGACCACAACGAAGATTTGATGGTCGAGGGCATCGTGGTCAACCAGTTCCAGTCACGCGCCAGCCTGCCGCAGCAGATGCTCGACGAGCTGCTGGCCGAGGGCATGCCGGTGTTGCCGGTGTATTTGGGCAGCTCGGTGAAGATGCGCGAGTCGCACCACGCCAGCCTGCCGCTGATTCACCTGGAGCCGCGGCACAAGCTGACGCAGCAGTTTGTCGAGTTGCATGACTTGCTGGAGCGTAGTGCGTGAGGTTTGAGCTGTCGGTGTTTAGGGTGGCGGGGATGAACAGTGAATCTTAAGTCGATCCGTACTGAAGGCGATCTTCAGGCTGCACTCTGTCGTCTCGAAGAGATTTTTCAGGCCGAGGTGAGCGCACCTGAGGCGGATGAAATGGAAATGCTCGTAACGTTGATCGAAAGGTACGAAAACGAGCACTACCCGATTCATCCTGCCCTGGCAGGTTTCTGAAACCTCATACCCCCTGCGAACGCAGCCACTCCAGCAGTGGCTGCAAGGGAAACGCCCCGGCCTGGCGGGCCACTTCGCGGCCATCCTTGAACAGGATCAGGCTGGGAATCGAGCGGATGCCCAGTTGCCCGGCGAGGTTGCGGTTGGCTTCGCTGTCGAGCTTGGCCAGGCGGCAGCGGCCGCTGAGCTGGCGGGCGGCCTGTTCGAAGATCGGCGCGAAGGACTTGCACGGGCCGCACCAGTCGGCCCAGACATCCAGCAGCAAGGGCAGGTCGCCCTTGATTTGCGCGGCGTAGCTGCGTTCGTTGAGGTCGAAGGGGGTGGCCAGCAGTACGTCCTGCTTGCAGCGGCCGCATTTGGGGCTGTCGCCCAGGCGTGCGGCGGGCAGGCGGTTGAGGCCGTTGCAGTGGGGGCAGGGGATCAGTAGTGGGTCGGGCATGTCCATTTCCTTGTTCGGTTTGCACAGACCCTGTAGGAGCGGGCTTGCCCGCGAATGAAGCATCGCGGTGGATGGCACGGGCGTAGCCCGTGTTCGCGGGCAAGCCCGCTCCTACAGGGGGTGAGGTGATCGTCAGGACGAACAGCTGATTTCCAGATGCTTGCCCCACTCCGGTGGGCGCTCGGCGTAGGTCTGCATGCCGGGCTGCTCCTCGAACGGCTTGCACAGCACCTGGTGCAGGCGTCGCACTTCGTTGTAGTCGCCCGCTTCTGCCGCTTCGATGGCCTTCTGCGCCAGGTAGTTGCGCAGCACGTACAGCGGGTTCACCGCATGCATCCGCTCGCGCCGGCCTTCGGCGTTGCCGGGTTCGCGTTGGCAGCGCGCCAGGTAGTCCTGGCCCCAGGCGTCGAAACCGGCCAGGTCGATGAAATCGTCGCGTACCACCTTCAGCGCCTCTTCCACTGGCTGCTCGCCTAGCTTGCGCAAGAACAGGTGGTAGTCCACGCCACCGCTCTGCATACGTTGCAACAGGCGCTCGACCAGCGCCATGTCGTCGTCCTCGGCAGTGGTCAGGCCCAGGCGACGACGCATCAGGTCGAGGTAGTGGGCCTGGTACAGCGGCAGGAACAGCCCCAGCACTTCCTTGAGCGCTTCCACCTCGATCACCGTCGTCAGCGCCTGGGCCAACGCGCTGAGGTTCCAGTGGGCGATCGGCACCTGGTTGGCGTAGCTGTAGCGGCCACGGTCGTCGGAGTGGTTGCAGATGAAGTTGGCGTCGAAATCGTCGAGGAAGGCGTAGGGGCCGAAGTCGAAGGTGATGCCCAGGATCGACATGTTGTCGGTGTTCATTACCCCATGGCAGAAGCCGTAGGCCTGCCAGCGGGCGATCAGCTCGGCGTTGCGTTCGACGATGCTGCGGAACATCGCCAGGTACGGCTGCTCGGCGTCGCGGCACTCGGGGTAGTGCGCGTTGAGCACGTGGTCGATCAGCACGCGCTGCTGCTCGGGTTGTTTGGTGTAGTAGAAGTATTCGAAGTGGCCGAAGCGCACATGGCTCTGCGCCAGGCGCAGCAACATCGCCGCGCTTTCCTGGGTTTCGCGCCACACCGGGGTACTGGAGCCGACCACGCACAATGCCCGGCTGCTGGGGATGCCCAGCGCATGCAGGGCTTCGGAGGCGAGGAACTCGCGGATCGACGAGCGCAGCACGGCGCGGCCATCGCCCATGCGCGAATAGGGGGTTTGCCCGGCGCCCTTGAGGTGCAGGTCCCAGTGTTCGCCGGCCTCGTTGACCACCTCGCCCAGCAGCAGGCCTCGGCCATCGCCCAGGCGCGGGTTGTACGAGCCGAACTGGTGACCGGAATACACCATCGCCCGTGGGTCGGCTTCTTCCCAGAGCTTGTGGCCGCTGAACAGCTCGGCGAACACCGGCAGTTCGGCCTGGGCAGGGTCGAGGTCGAGCAGGGCCATGGCCGCTTCGCTGGCCACCACCACGCGCGGGTCGGCGATGGGCTCGGGCAGCACCTGGGTGGAGAAGGTGTCGCCCAGGTGGGCGAAGCGGTTGTCGAAGCTGAGTTGGTCGAGGGACTTCATGGGTCGGGTCCTGAAGTGGGGCTTGGGGCCGCTGTGCGGCCCTATCGCGACGCAAGGCCGCTCCCACAGGGGGCGAGTATGGCTGTGGGAGCGGCCTTGTGTCGCGAAAGGGCTGCACAGCAGCCCCAGGGGCATTGCCCATTCTGGGCGGTCAGGTGCGGTGGCGTCCAGTCACGCGGGCTTGGCGCTGTCGCCGCCCTCTTGCACGATCAACTGCTGCTTGCCGCCCTGGGTATCCATCAGGAACACCTCCACCTGGCGCACCGAGATCTTGATGTTGTGCGCCTTGAACTCGCGGTTGATGTAGCGGTTGATCTCGTCCAGGGTCGGGTTGCGGTCGCCCAGGTCGCGCACGTGCATGCGCAGCTCGTGGTCCAGCGAGCTCTCGCCGAAGTTCAGGAAGTACACGATCGGCTCCGGGTCCTTGAGCACCCGTGGGTTGTCGTGGGCGCCCTTGAGCAGCAGGTCGCGCACCAGGTCCAGGTCCGAGCCGTAGTCGATGCCCAGCTTCAGGGTCACCCGGGTGACGGTGTCGGTCAGCGACCAGTTGATCAGCTGGCCGGTGATGAAGGTCTTGTTGGGGACGATGATGTCCTTGCGGTCGAAGTCGGTGATGGTGGTGGCGCGGATGCGGATCTTGCTCACCGTGCCCGACAGGTTGCCGATGGTGATGGTGTCGCCGATACGCACCGGGCGTTCGAACAGGATCATGATGCCGGAGATGAAGTTGGCGAAGATCTCCTGCATACCGAAGCCCAGGCCCAGTGACAGCGCTGCCACCAGCCATTGCAGCTTGTCCCAGCTCACCCCGAGGGTGGCCAGGGTGCTGACGATGCCGACCCCGGCGATCACATAAGACAGCAGCGTGGTGATGGCGTAGGCGCTGCCTTGGGCGAGGTTCAGGCGCGACAGCACCAGCACTTCGAGCAGGCCAGGCAGGTTGCTGGCCAGCGCCACGCTGATGCCGGCGATCACCAGCGCGCCCAGCAGGTCGCCCAGGCTGATCGGCACCAGGCTGGCCGCAGCGCCGGTGCCGCTGCTGTATTCGTAGAGGGTGATGTTGTTGAGGTAGGCGAACACCGTGATCAGGTCTGACCACACCCAGTACAGGCCACCGATGAAGCCGCCGAGCAGGGCCAGGCGAATCAGGCGCAGCGATTGCTGGTTGACCTGCTCGATGTCCAGCGTCGGCTCCTCGACCAGCACTTCGCCGTCCAGCCCTTCCTTGGCCGACTGGCGCTTGCTCAGCGCGCGCTGGTAGGCCAGGCGCCGCGCCGCCACCGCCAGGCCGCGCACGAACGCAGCTTCGATCACCAGCCAGAACAGCAACAGGTACAGGGTGTAGATCAAGCGGTCGGTGAGCTTCAGGGCGGTGTAGTAGTAGCCGAAGCACACGGCCACGAACAGCGCGATCGGCAGGGCGGTGAAGGCCACCCCGACAGCCTTGCGGAACAGCGAGGTATCGCGGTGCGCCGGGCTGCTCAGCAGCAGGCGGCTGAGCAGCCAGGCCATCAGCGCGTAGCAGGTCAGCACCACGCCGATGCCCAGCACGTCGTCGGCCAGCGCCGAAGGCTGGTGCTCGGCCACCGCCACCACGCCGACCAACGCCAGTACCACGATACCCAAGCGGCGCACCCAGCCACGCAGGAACTCGACCTGCGGCTTGTGCCAGCGGAAGTGCACCTCCGCCACGCCACCGGGCGCCAACACCCGGTAGGCGGTGTAGAACACCAGCCAGGCCTGGGCCAGTTGCCACAGCGCCGCGCCGAGGTTGGCGTTCTGCCCTCGCGCGTCGATCTGCAAGGCGTAGCTACCCAGCGCCAGGGCCAGGCTCAGTGGCAGCGCCAGGAGGATGTTGATCAGGATCGCCTGGGGCGTGTGCCACTGGCTGTCGCGGCGGAAATGGCCGATGTCCTGGTGCACCTTGTCCAGGCGCTGATACAGGTACTTGCGCCGCCACAGCAGCCCGCCGATCACCAGCAGCAGCGGCAGGAACAGCAACGGGCGCTGGCCCAGGCCATCGACCAGTTCCTTGACCCCCGAGCCCCAGGGCAGGCTGGCGACCTGCTCGACCAGGCGCTCGGGCACCGAGCGCAGCCATTCCCAGTCCAGCGCCTTGTTGCTGGGAATCCAGAACATCTGCTCTTCCAGCGTGGTGCGCAGGTTCTGCGCGGTGCTGAGCAGTTGCTTCTGGTTCAGTTGCAGGGTGATGGACTCGTTGAGCAGGGCAGACAACTCGCGGTTCAAGCGCTCGAGCAGGTCGCTGCGGGTGAGCGCCACCTCCAGCAGGGCCTTGCGCAGCTGCGGTGTGACGCTCTCCTCGGGCTGGCTGGCCAGCAGCTTGTCGACGTAGCTGGCCGGGCTGCTGATCTGCTCGCGCTGCTGGTTGACCTCGAACTGGTACAGGCGGATGTCGGCGATCTGGTCGGCCAGGTCGCGGTCGAGCTTCAGGTGCGGCAGCGCCTGCTTCTGCTTGTAGAGGATCTTCGACAACAGCAGGCTGCCCTTGAGCACGTTGATCTGCTCGTCCAGCGCCTGGTCGGCCTGGCTCAGGCTGTCGAGCTGCTGCTTGGTCTGCAGGTTCTGCTGGGTCAGTTCGTTGAGGCGGTCGGTGCTCTTGAGCAGGTAGTCGGAGAGCTTGAGGTTGGCCGCGCTCTCGTTGGCCAGCAGGGTGCTGCCGCCGGCCTTCTGCGCTTCGATCGACTGCTGGGTGACGGTCTGCTGCGACTGGGCCAGGCGCTTTTCGTTGATCAGCGTTTGCAGGTCGAGAATCTCCTGCTCCAGGCGCGCGGCGCGCTCGATCAGCAGGTCGTGGCGGGCGTTGCCGAGGTCTTGCAGCAGGCTGTTGCCGGCCAGTTCCTGGCGGCGCAGCAGGGTCAGGGCATTGAGCGAGGCCAGTTCGGCGTTGAGCTGGTTGCGCTGGTCGCTGGTCAAGGCCTTGCCGTTGTCCTTGCCGGCCTTGAGGGTGTTGTTGATCTGCTGGGTGCGGGTCTGGTTGTTGCTGATCTCGGCCTGGGCGCGTTCCGGGCGGGTCTGGGAATTGATGATCAGGCTGTTGGCTTCGGACAGCGCCTTTTGCAGCTCGCCCTGCTGGGTGCTGCGCTCGCTGAGCATGCGTTCGAGCTGCGGCACGTCGAGGCTGGCGTAGCGCTGGGCCACGGCAGTGACCTTGCTGTCCTTGAGCTTGGCCAGTTCGCGCTGGGCATCGCGGGTTTCCTGGGGCGCGTCGGCCAGTTGCTGCTTGAGGGCGGCGAGCTTCTTCTCGCTGTCCTGCTGGCTGGTGAGCTGCGCCAGGGTTTGCTCCAGCACCTGTTGCAAGGCTTTCTGCTCGGCTTCGGGCAGCTTGCGCTCGGCAATCTTGTCGAGGCTGCCTTGGATGGAGGCGGTGGTGGGCGCCTCGGCCGCGAGGGTGGCGAACGAGAGAGACAGGCACAGCCCCAGCAGGGCTGCGCGCAAGGACACACGCAGGGACATAGGCAGAAATCTTGTGTACTGGGCAGGAAATCGAGTTTAGAGGAACAACCCGGGGCCGGGTCGGGTACCTTCGGGGAATCTGACGCCGACTTTCTGGATCTTGTTCCCGTCCATCGTCGCCACGGTCCAGATCGTGCCGTGCCATTCGACCTGATCGCCTACTACTGGAGCGCCTCCGACCTTCTGTCGGATGAACTGCGCCAGCGGCATTTTTGCGTCCAGGCCGTCGAGTTTCAGGCCGTACAGCGTCGCCACCGCGCCCAGCTCGGCATCGCCTTCGAGTACGAAGTCGCCGAAGAAACGCAGGTCCAGGCCACGCTGCGGGGCCTGGCTGAACAGTTTGCCCAGGGCCGGCAGGTTATGTTCGTGGCCGATCACGCAGAGCATGTCGCCTACCTCAAGCACTGTACTGCCCGAGGGGTGAAGCAACTGCTCGCCGCGGAACAGTGCGGCGATACGCGTGCCTTCGGGCATCTTCAGCTCGCGCAGGGCGGCGCCGATGCACCACTTCTCGGCGCCCAGGCGGTAGACGAACAGCTCCCACTCGCTGGTGATGTGCACCTCGAGCGCGGAGCGGGAAATTGGCGCTGGGTCCGGCGGTACGGTGACCTTCAGCAACTTGGCCATCCACGGCAGGCTGGTGCCTTGCACCAGCAGCGACACCAGCACGATGAAGAACGCCAGGTTGAAGAACAGCTGTGCCTGCGGCAACCCGGCCATCAGCGGGAACACTGCGAGAATGATCGGCACCGCGCCGCGCAGGCCGACCCAGGAAATAAAGCCCTTTTCCTTGCCATGGAAGGCTTTGAACGGCAGCAGCGCGGCGACCACCGACAGCGGCCGCGCCACCAGAATCATCCACAGCGCCAGGCCCAGGGCCGGTAAGGCGATGGGCAGCAGGTCGTGGGGCGTGACCAGCAGGCCGAGCACCAGGAACATGCCGATCTGCGCCAGCCACGCCATGCCATCGAGCATGTGCAGGATGCCGTGGCGGCTGCGGATCGGCTTGTTGCCCAGCACCAGGCCGCACAGGTACACGGCGAGGAAGCCGCTGCCGTGCAGGGCGATGGTCAGCGAGAACACCGCCAGGCCACCGGCGATCACCAGGATCGGGTACAAGCCACTGGCCAGGTTGATGCGGTTGACCAGCTGCAGCATCAGCCAGCCGCAGCCCAGGCCCATCACCCCGCCGATGCCGAATTCGCGCAACAGGTGCCCGAGCAGGCCCCAGTGCAGGCCGGTCTGGCCGCTGGCGATCATTTCGATCAGGGTGACGGTGAGGAACACCGCCATCGGGTCATTGCTGCCCGATTCGATTTCCAGGGTGGCGGTCACCCGTTCGTTCAGGCCCTTGCCGCCCAGCAGCGAGAACACTGCGGCGGCGTCGGTGGAGCCGACGATGGCGCCGATCAGCAGGCCTTGCATCAGGCTGAGGTCGAACAGCCAGGCGGCGACCATGCCGGTCAGGCCCGTGGTGATCAGCACGCCCACCGTGGCCAGCGACAGCGCAGGCCACAGTGCTACGCGGAAACTCGCCACCCGCGTGCGCAGGCCGCCGTCGAGCAGGATCACGGCCAGGGCCAGGTTGCCCACCAGGTAGGCCACGGGGTAGTTGTTGAAGATGATGCCGCCACCATCGACCCCGGCGACCATGCCGACCGCGAGAATGATGACCAGGATAGGAATGCCCAGGCGCGAGGACAGCGAGCTGACCAGGATACTTGCACCCACCAGCAATGCGCCGATCAGGAACAGGCTGTTGATGGTGCTGGCATCCAAAGGCAGGTACTCCGGTACATCGCGGGGAAGAGGACGTGCTGTTGTCGTGAACTAGCAGGTCGCGTGCCAATCGATTCTAACCTGATGAATTGGCAGGCTGTAAAGCGTTTCTGCATATGTAGAAAAGGCACCGTAAAGGTGCCTTTTCTAGAGGGGCAGGCCTCATCGCGGGACAAGCCCGCGATGGCCACGCTGCGATCAGCCCTGCTTGACCTCACGCATCGCCTTGCCCTTCACCGGCGCATCACCCGCCACGTAATAATCGGCAGTGCTACGCGGCAGCGGCTGGCGGCCACGGATACGGTCGGCGATCTTCTCGGCGATCATGATCGTGGTGGCGTTGAGGTTGCCGGTGATGATGATCGGCATGATCGACGCATCCACCACGCGCAGGCCCTGCATGCCGTGCACGCGGCCCTGGCCATCGACCACCGCCATGTCGTCGTCGCCCATCTTGCACGAGCAGGACGGGTGGAAGGCGGTTTCGGCGTGCTCGCGGATGAACTGGTCCAGTTGCTCGTCGGTCTGCACGTGCTCGCCTGGGCTGATCTCGCGGCCACGGAACGCATCCAGTGCGGGCTGGGCCATGATCTCGCGGGTCAGGCGAATGCCGTCGCGGAACTCCTGCCAGTCCTGCTCGGTTGCCATGTAGTTGAACAGGATGCTCGGGTGCTGGCGTGGGTCCTTGGACTTGGCCTGGATACGGCCACGGCTGGGCGAACGCATCGAGCCCATGTGCGCCTGGAAGCCATGCTCCTTCACGCCGTTGGAGCCGTTGTAGTTAATCGCCACCGGCAGGAAGTGGTACTGGATGTTCGGCCACTCGAACTCAGGGCGAGTGCGGATGAAACCACCGGCCTCGAACTGGTTGCTGGCGCCGATGCCGGTGCCGTTGAACAGCCACTCGGCGCCAATGGCCGGCTGGTTCCACCACAGCAGCGACGGGTACAGCGATACCGGCTGGGTGCAGGCGTACTGCAGGTACAGCTCCAGGTGGTCCTGAAGGTTCTCGCCGACGCCTGGCAGCTCGTGCACCACCGGGATATCCAGGCTTTCGAGCAGCGCGCGCGGGCCGACGCCGGAGCGTTGCAGCAGCTGTGGCGAAGCGATGGCGCCGGAGCTGACGATCACTTCCTTGCGCGCCCGGGCCTCGACGCGCTCTTCGCTGTCGCCGACCAGGTAGGTCACGCCAACGGCGCGCTTGCCGTCGAACAGGATGCGGTCGCTCAGGGCGTGGGTGACGATGGTCAGGTTCGGGCGCTGCTTGGCCTGGTCCAGATAACCACGGGCGGTGCTGGAACGACGGCCCTTCTTGGTCACTGTGCGGTCCATCGGGCCGAAGCCTTCCTGCTGGTAGCCGTTGAGGTCTTCGGTGCGCGGATAGCCGGCTTGCACGCCGGCTTCGACCATGGCGTGGAACAGCGGGTTGTTGCCGGCCTTGGGCGTGGTGACGCTGACCGGGCCTTCGCCGCCGTGGTAGTCGTTCGGGCCGATGTCACGGGTTTCAGCCTTGCGGAAATACGGCAGGCAGTCGAGGTAGGCCCAGTCTTCCAGGCCTGACAGCTTGGCCCAGCCGTCGAAGTCCATGGCGTTGCCGCGGATGTAGCACATGCCGTTGATCAGCGAGGAACCACCCAGGCCCTTGCCGCGGCCACATTCCATGCGGCGGCCGTCCATGTGCGGTTCCGGGTCGGTCTCGTAGGCCCAGTTGTAGCGGCGGCCTTGCAGTGGGAAGGCCAGGGCGGCGGGCATCTGGGTGCGGAAGTCGAAGCGGTAGTCCGGGCCACCGGCTTCCAGCAGCAATACGGTGACGCCGGCGTCTTCGGTCAGGCGAGTGGCCAGGGTGTTACCGGCCGAGCCTGCGCCGACGATGATGTAGTCGAATGCTTGGGACATGGGAAAAGTACCCTCGTTTTGCGGTAGGCAGGGAGCGGGAACGCCCGCGCACAAGGGCGCGGGCGTGGCTGAACAGGGCCTTAGAAGACCGAGTTGTAGCCGCCCAGCTCGACCTGGACCGACTTGATGCGCGTGTATTGGGCCAGCGAGCTGACGCCGTTCTCACGGCCGACGCCCGACTGCTTGTAGCCGCCGACCGGCATTTCCGCCGGCGACTCGCCCCAGGCGTTGATCCAGCAGATGCCCGCTTCGAGCTTGTGGATGATGCGGTGGGCGCGGGTGATGTCGTTGGTGCACACACCCGCCGCCAGGCCGTACTCGGTGTCGTTGGCGCGGCGGATCACTTCTTCTTCGGTCTCGTAGCTGAGGATGCTCATGACCGGGCCGAAGATCTCTTCCTTGACGTCATCTCGTCGGTGCAATCGGTGAACACGGTCGGGGCCACGAAGGCGCCCTTGGCGAAGTCACCCTCGGTCAGACGCTCGCCGCCGCACAGTACGCGGGCACCTTCCTCTTTACCCTTGGCGATGTAGCCCAGCACGCTTTCCATGTGCGCGAAGCTCACCAGCGGGCCGAAGTTGGTGTTTTCGTCTTGCGGGTTGCCGGCACGAATGCGCGCTACGCGCTCGGCGATCTTGGCTTCGAAGGCGGCTTTCATCGCTGCTGGGATGAACACGCGGGTGCCGTTGGTGCAGACCTGACCGGAGCTGTAGAAGTTGGCCATCATGGCGATGTCGGCGGCCTTGTCCAGGTCGGCATCGTCGCAGATGATCAGCGGCGACTTGCCGCCCAGTTCCATGGTCACTTCCTTGAGCGAGGAGCTCGAGGCGCTGGCCATGACTTTCTTGCCGGTGGTGGTGCCGCCGGTGAACGACACCTTCTCGATGCGTGGGTGCTCGGTCAGCCAGGTGCCGACTTCGCGGCCGCTGCCGGTCAGCACGTTGAACACGCCATCCGGCAGGCCGGCTTCGGTGAAGATCTCGGCCAGCTTCAGGGTGGTCAGCGAAGTGACTTCCGAAGGCTTGAAGATCATCGCGTTGCCAGCGGCCAGGGCCGGGGCGGATTTCCACAGGGCGATCTGGATCGGGTAGTTCCATGCGCCGATACCGGCGGTGACGCCCAGCGGCTCGCGGCGGGTGTAGACGAAGGACGACTCGCGCAGCGGGATCTGCTCGCCTTCGATGGCCGGCACCAGGCCTGCGTAGTACTCCAGTACATCGGCGCCAGTGACGATGTCGACGTAGCGGGTTTCGGAGTACGACTTGCCGGTGTCCAGGGTTTCCAGCATGGCCAGCTCGTCGTTGCGCTCACGCAGGATATCGACGGCACGGCGCAGGATGCGCGAACGCTGCATGGCGGTCATCGCCGCCCAGACTTTCTGGCCACGCTCGGCGCTCTCGACCGCCTTCTCGACGTCAGCCTGGGTGGCGCGTTGCACATGGGCAAGCACCTCGCCGTTGGCTGGGTTGATGGCTTCGAAGGTGGCATCGCTGCCAGCGTCGACATAACCACCATCGATGTAGAGTTTTTGCGTTCCGAAACGGGCCATAGTGTCCTCGCAAGTGCAGTGTGTGTGCGGCTAGCCGCGTCGCGCTCCTGCCGGTTTGGCAAGCGCGTCGCGCGATCGTTCAGCGGCCGGTTGGGTGTCCGGGGCCTGCTGCTTAGCCAGTTGTTGATCCATGTATTCGTAAGCGATCCGTACTGCCTGGTCGGTATCGAAGGCATCTCCCGACAGGGCGCCACGCAGCCACAGGCCGTCGATCAAGGCGGCCAGCCCGCGCGCCGCGCTGCGCGCGTCATCGCGCGGCAACACCCGGCGGAACTGGAAGCACAGGTTGGAATACAGGCGGTGATCGTTGATCCGCTGCAACCTGTGCAACGACGGCTGGTGCATGCTGGCGGCCCAAAAGGCCAACCAGGTCTTCATTGCCGGGCCGCTGACCTGGGTGGCGTCGAAGTTGCCTTCGATGATCACCTGCAGGTGCGCCCGCGGGCTGTCGTCGGTGAGGGCTTGTCGACGGGCGACGGTGCCTTCGCTCAACGCGTTCATGAGGTGGCGCATGGTCGCTGCGATCAGGCCGTTCTTGTCCTGAAAGTAGTGACTGATGATACCGTTCGACACACCGGCCAAACGGGCAATCAGCGCAATGCTGGCATCTCCCAGCCCGACCTGATCGACCGCCTGCAATGTGGCGTCGATCAACTGCTGGCGGCGGATGGGTTGCATACCGACCTTGGGCATCTTGCGATTCTCCTCAGGCCTGCGAGCAGACGACGAGCGGCTGCCTCGGCGAAGGCCAGTCTATTTTGTTTTGATTGAACGTTCAATCAATAAAGAATAAGCTCTGCGACAATTTGTGCCATTGACACCCTCAAGGGCGTTCAAGCAGGCACGAACTGGCACCCCAGGAAATCGCGTAACCCCCGGAATACAAGGCGTTGACGGGCACGAGCGAGGCGAGTTGCAGATTCTGCCGAACGGTCACAGGCCGCGCGGCAGGGCCTTTGGAGCGGGCCTGGATCTGTTTTTTTGCAACGATTCGATTCGGGATCACGGTTTCCAGGTTGCTTTTATAACACCTGTAGCAGTGGGGCTATTGCACCAATTGCGCGGGAAATCACTGATTAGCCTCCACTGCCGCACTCCCCGGAGCCTTCGTGCAATGAGTTCTGCCTCCCTAACCAAACCCCCCGCCGAGAGGGTACGGGTCAACCGCGTGGTGTTCTTCACCTCGGCGTTGATGATCCTCGTTCTGACTGCCTTGTTGATCGCTGTTCCCGAAACCGCTGGCCAGGTCCTGGGTGTGGCCCAGAAATGGCTGACGCGCACCTTCGGCTGGTACTACATGCTGGTGATCTGCGGCTACCTGGTGTTCGTGGTCGCCATTGCCTTCTCCGACTACGGCAAGCTCAAGCTGGGCGGCAAGGACGACACCCCCGACTTCAGCTACGGCGCCTGGGCCGGCATGCTGTTCTCCTCGGGTATCGGTATTTCGCTGCTGTACTTCGGCGCCTCCGAGCCGCTGGACCACTATTTCAATCCGCCCGAAGGCACGCCGGCCAGCCTTGAAGCCGCGCGTCAGGGCCTGCAACTGACCTTCCTGCATTGGGGCCTGCACGGCTGGGCGATCTACGCCCTGGTCGGCCTGGCCGTGGGTTATTTCGCCTACCGCCACAACCAGCCGCTGGCGCTGCGTTCGGCGCTGTACCCGCTGGTGGGCGAGCGCTGGGTCAAGGGCGCGGCAGGTAACGCGGTGGACATCTTCGGCATGTTCGTGACCCTGCTGGGCCTGGTGACCAACCTGGGGATCGGCTCGATGCAGGTGGCCTCGGGCCTGGAATACCTGTTCGGCATGGACCACAGCAAGACCAACCTGCTGGTGGTGATTCTGGTGATGGCCGGCGTGGCCACCGTGGCGGCGGTGTCGGGCGTGGAGAACGGCATTCGTCGGTTGTCCAACCTGAACATCATGCTGTTCAGCGGCCTGCTGCTGTTCGTGTTGCTGGGCGGCGAAACCCTGCACCTGCTCAATGGCTTCGTGCAGAACGTCGGCGACTACCTCAATGGCATCGTGCTCAAAACCTTCGACCTGTACGTGTACGAGGGCGAGCCCGGCAAGTCCGAGCGCTGGCTGGGCTGTGGACCGTGTTCTACTGGGCCTGGTGGATTTCCTGGGGCCCGTTCGTGGGCATGTTCATCGCGCGTATCTCCAAGGGCCGCACTGTGCGCCAGCTGGTCAGTGGCGTGTTGCTGATCCCACTGGGCTTCACCCTGGCGTGGCTGTCGATCTTCGGCAACACCGCGCTGGACCTGGTGATCAACCAGGGCGCCGTGGAGCTGGGCAAGACCGCGCTGGAGCAACCCTCGATGTCGATCTACCAGCTGCTAGAGTACTTCCCGGCGGCCAAGATCGTGATCGGCGTGGCGGTGTTCGTTGGCTTCGTGCTGTTCCTCACCCCGGCGGACTCGGGCGCGGTGATGATGGCCAACCTTTCCTGCAAGGGCGGCAAGGTGGATGAAGACGCCCCGCACTGGATGGTGGTGTTCTGGTCGGTGGTGATCACCCTGGTGACCATCGGGCTGCTGTTCGCCGGCAACTTCGAAGCCATGCAGACCATGGTGGTGCTGGCCGGGCTGCCGTTCTCGGTGGTGCTGGTGCTGTTCATGTTCGGCTTGTACAAGGCCATGAAGCAGGACGTGGCGGTCGAGCAGGAGCGTGCCGAGCTGGCCGCCCGTGGCCGCCGCGGCTTCAGCGAGCGCCTGACTGCGCTTGAGCTGCAACCGACCCAGGCGGTGGTGCAGCGCTTCATGGACCGCCACGTCAGCCCGGCGCTCAAGGAAGCTGCCGAGCAGCTGCGCGCTCAGGGCTTCAGCGTCGAGACCCGGGTGGGCCAGGCGCGCAGCATGATGGGCCTGCGGGTGATGATGGAAGAGGGCAACCCCTTCGTCTACGAGGTGAGCCTGGACGGCTACCTGGCCGCGCCGAGCGAGGCACCGGTGGAGGGTGCGCCGGAAGTACGCCAGCGCTTCTACCGCGCCGAGGTGTACCTGCACGACGGCAGCCAGGAGTACGACCTGATGGGCTTCACCCCCGAGCAGATGGTGCGCGACGTATTCGACCAGTTCGAGAGCCATCGCCAACTGCTGGGGCGCGTCTACAGCTGAGTTCGATCGATCGAGGGCCCTGCGTGTTCGAGCAGGGCCCTGCTGGGTGGTGAATGAGTAGCGCCAGGTCTGGAGGGGCAACGCCTAGCGTGGACCCCTCGTTCTTCGACCAGGGTCCACATCATGTCCAATGCCCCATCGCAACCCGCTACGCTCAGGCGAGCTGTCGCCAGGCAGTTCGCTTACCGCCCCACCTTGCGAAACGTGCTCAGCGAGGCGTTCTTCAAGGTCGTCGCCACGCATTACCCCGGTCATGCGGCAGAAGCCATCGATCACCACCAGAGTGAGCCCTACACCCTGGTGCGGCCGGGTGCCGATGGCACCTTGCAGCCCGAGCGGCTGCTGTCCCTGCTGCTCGATGCCTATGTGCAGGGCTACGTCGTTGCCTTCGGTGCAAGCGACAAGCTCAAGTTCAGGCCCTTCGCCGAGGAGTACCTGGATTACACGCTCGAAGGCCTGAGCGGCAATCGTTATGACGCGGGCCAGGGCAGTAGCTTGCTGGCATTGGCGCCCCTGAACGATGACCTCAATGCCGTCCTGGCGACCTTGCTAGTCAGCTTTCAGAAGGCTCAGGTGCGCTTCTGGAACGAGGACGATGCGATTACCCCGGACGTGACCGGCGTCAGCCGACACGCCTGGATGCGCCAGGTATTGCGGGTGGCATTGCTGGGCAACATCAGCTATTCGAACCTGGGCAGCGATGAGCGCAACGTTCTGTATGACATGCTGCTGGGCATGGACAAGGGCCTTTCGGTGTCGGTCGTCGAGCTGGATTATCAAGTCGGGGACGAGACCTTCAGCCGCTTGCTGCCTGGGCTGTTGCTCGAGGCCGAGCGTGAGGAGCGCAGCCTGGTGGTGCTCTGTGTGCCATCCGGGTTGTTCCAGGCATTCGCGTCGTTGCAAGACTTCGAGCAGTACCTGCATCGGTCTGAGGTGCCGCTTTCGCAGTTCGACCGGCTGGACTGGCGGCGTCGAACGTTCCAGGGCGACCCTTTCCAGCAGCAGTCGGGCTTGCTGTTGAACAGCCTGCTGCAAGACCTTGAGCGTGTACGGCTGTCGTCGCTCACCAGCAGGGAAGCACTCGAACAGGTCATGGCCGAGATCACCGACCCGTCCAGGTACTTTCTCGACGATGCGTTCTTCGGCGAGAGCGACACCCCGTCCAGCGTTCCCGACTGGCTGAACACCGCTGCCAGCGAGGATCGTTTTGCCTACCAGGTGGCGATGCTCGACCTGGCCATCGCCCAGACGCGCTGGCAGGGACGCTCCTCGCTCGAGGGGGTGCAGAGCCTCCAGGCCTACGCCGCGCGGCGCCTGCGCGAGGTGCTGCTGGAGGACTACCCGGTGGAGGCCAACTATTTCCCTGACGACTTGGTGCTGCACCTGTCCATTCCCGACCCGACGGTAGACCCGGAACTGCCTGTGCAGCTTCGGGCGATCGGCAGCATGAGCCTGACGCAGTTCGCCATCGACCGGCTCAAGGGCCTGCAGGACGCGGTGATCACCCAGCTCACTCACCGCGACGAGCAACTGATCATGAATTGGATGACGCCAACCTATGTGGTGGACCTGGTCGAGCGGGTCGATGTCGGGGGCGCCTATCCCGGCTATGTCGAAGCGTTGCTCGCGGCGCCTGAACAGCGTGCCGAGCGCATCGAGCGTTTCACGTTGGAATGGCGCAGCGCGCTGTTCTTCGATGGGCTCAAGGCGAAGGTCGATGGTGTGCTGGACGCTGAGTGCTGGCAGGCACTGGCCGAGTTCTGCCGCAGCCGGCGCGACCTCAAGAGCAACATCGACCTTTCGCCCCTGGGGTTCAGGGCGCAGGAGGGCGACAGCCAGCGCGACGTGGCCACCTGCATGTACGTCATCGAGGTGCAGCGACCCCAGGCGCTGCTGCTGTACCGCCCCTTGTACCGCGATGCACCGCTCATGCACTTCGCTGACCGTGCTGCACTGATGGCGGCCCTGGCGCAATCGGGCGAGTTGCAGGACAGCGTGTTGCACTGGTTGCCCGACTCGGTGTTCCGGGTCTATGCCAATGGCGGTTTCCTGGAGCCGCACCTGCGCCGGGTGATCTTCGACACGAGCCTCTGGCCGCAGCCGGTACAGCCGGTCAGCCTGTGGCTCAAGCCGTTCAAGGCCGACATCGATACCTGGCTGTTCGAGGACAAACGCCAGGCCTTGCAGGTGCTGGCCGACCGGCAGTCCACCTCCAACAGCGAGGAGCGCTGGCACGTCATTGGGCGCTTTGCCTGGTTGCTGTTCGACTTTGTCACCCCCCTGTTGCGCGGCCCGGTCGGTGCTGTGGCGTGGGTTGTCGGCATGCTGGAGCCATGGCTGGAACAGGATGATGCGCCGCAAGTCGATGGCGCTGGGGCGGTGAAGGCTGTCAACCTGCTTGCCAGCTTCGCGCTTGTGCTGATGCATGCACGCTTGCCGAATACCCACGCCAGGGTCATGTCCCTCGAGGCCGCGCCGATCAGCCTGGGCGAGCCCGCGTCGCGTACCCCGCTGCAATTGCCCCAGGACAGCGTGGAGGTTGTCCATGAGCCGACCGACCAGGTGTTGCAGGCGTGGGCCGGGCACGTGGCGCTCGGGCATGGCTGGGGGCCGGGGCCGGTGCAGCAGCGTCGAATGCTGTTGCCCTACAAGGCTGAGGTCGACCTGGCTGCTGGCGTGTTGGTCGATGGCCTGAGCCTGCTCGACGGACGGCGCTACGTCACCTTGTATGGCGAGCCCTATGAGGTGCAGGTCGATGAGATGGGGCGGCGGGTTGTCGGGCCTGCTGGCGAGAAAGGCCCGCTGTTGTACAACGATGGCCAGTGGCGGATCCGCGTCGATGGCTTCGGGCTGGGGGGCGCGCCAGTCGGCAGGCGCCAGGCGCAAGCGCGGTTCGATGCGCTGAATGCCAATATCAATGTGTTGAGCGCGCGCATCGTCAGCGACAACAGCACGAGTACAGGTTTGAACATTACCGAGCTCGAAGCGTTGACGACCTTGCAGAACTACTACGCCTTGAAGGAGAACACCGAATCCAACAAAGCTTCGTTGTCGAGCGCGGACTACGAGCGGTTGATGGCGGGGGTCGTTGGCAAGATAGAAACGCAGGCCTTGGTCTACGAGCAGGCAGTGAGCCGTTATGTCGACAGTGTCGAAGGCCTGGTCGACTTGTGCGTGCAACTGGTGGCTGAGACCGATGAAATACTGGACCTGCTCAAGCGTCCGCGGGTCACTTCCGATCAAGTGCCCCAGTACTTCATCGATACCCGCGCTACCGCCCGCGACACCGCCATCCGTTTATGTCGCGTTGTCCTCGCACGCTTGCCGATCATCGCGGGCTACCCCAAGATCAGGGCGTTGAGCAATGATCTGCACGGTCGGGTCATCGAGGGGGAACTGCTGGCCAAGTACCGTGACTACAGGCAGGGCCTGGAGCACTTGGTGGGGATACAGGCGCGGCTCGTCAAGGCCAGCGCATTGATGGACCGGTTCATTCCCGAAGTGCCGGCCAATACCGTGATGATCCCGGAGATGGCTGGCCAGCCCGAGATCCGCATCGAGTGGATCAAGTATGAGCGCACGCTAACGACAGTGGATTTCCTCTTCCAGCAAGCGATGCACTACAGCGACCTGGCGATAAACTTTGACCAGGAAGACCCCCTCGACAGGTTGCCGGGCTACTACGAGCAGCTCATGGGCACCCGCTTGCGGGCCGCAGCCTATGCCCATGGCGAAGTGAGCGTGGGCAACCTGGATGCCGCCGACCGGATCGAGGTGTTGCAAGTGGCCTGGGACGAGTACAGCGCCGCCTTGATCAACTTGGTCGATATCAAGCGCGATGCCGATGACAACCTGGTCAACCTGCCCATGTTCGAGCGCTACGCGCAGACCCTCCAGGCGCTCAAGGACGATGCCGGCAAGTTGATTGCAGGTTCGGTCGGCGAGGAGGAGGGTGGCGGCGTGCAGATGATGAGTGCGTACGTGCCCAGCGAGACACCCCGGGGGGTAGTGCGTGCGCGCAACGGGCAGATTCTGGTCGGTGACCTGGTCACAGTAGAGGGGGAGACCTTCTTGAATGTCTGCGACCCGGCGACCAAAGCGGTCCTGCAGCAATTCAAGCGGGTAGGTCAGGCCTGGGTCGATGTGGCCGCTGAGCCCGAGGTCGTGCCGCCTTCTGCTGCTGACGCTGAACTTACGACAAAGGCGCTCAAGATATTGGGCAAGGACGTCGCGGTTCAGGAAAAAGCGCAGGAGTACGTGGACAACAACGTCAGCCACCACTTGCTGGAGCAACTGGTAGAGGCTCATGTGAGCAAACTTCGGGGTTTCGAGCAGGCGTTCGAGGGGCAGCAGACGCCTACCGCGCTGCTGCTCAGGCAGCGTCTGGGGGAGTGGACTGTGCGCTTGCAGTCGCTGTTGGTCACGCTGTATTCGAAGACGCCCTACCCAGACGCCGAGGCATTGCGCTACTTGCATGAGAAGGGGTTGCTGCGGGTGGCGTACAACCCGCCACGCAAGACGTTGGCCGATGACAGTGCCATGGACGAGTACATCATCCGCCTGTTGCCCAAGCCGGATGCCCGCAACAGCCGGCCGCTATGGGTCGCGCATTTCCATTTCAACGAGCAGGCCGACAATGCCACCGACTTCACGCGTGGGCACCTGAAAACCTGGGCGCAGCGTCACTATGGGCCCGAGGACGCGAAAAAGCTCGCCAAGCAAAACCTGCGGATTCACCGAGGGCCGCTGACGCTTGCCCAGGCGCAAGGCATCATCCCGTTCTACTGATGTGCAAGGCCGCTCAGTGGTTGGCGTAGCGACCGTGGCGGCCATGGGCTGGCATGGCCTGGTTGCTGCGCTCGGCGATCATCTGTTGCAGGCCGATCACCTCGATGCCCTGGCTTTTCAGCTGGGGCATCTGCTTTTCCAGCACCTCGAGGGTTTGCGGGTAAGGGTGACCGATCAGCACGGCCGAGCCCTGCTTGCGGGCCAGCGCCACGCCCTGGCGCAGCTGTTCGGTGATCGCTTCGACGGTACGTATGTCATCCAGGAACACATCCCGGGAAACGTGCGCCAGACCCTGGGACTGCGCCTCGGCTGCAGCCACGGTGGCAGCGCTGGTGCGGCTGTCGACGAAGAACAGCTGGCGCCGCTGCAATTCACCCATCAACCAATGCATCGGCTCGCGCTGGGCAGTCATGCGGCTGCCCATGTGGTTGTTGATGCCGGCCGCGAACGGCACCTTGGCCAGCGCTGCGTCCAGGCGCTTGGCCAGCTCGTCGATGGTGATGCCGGGGTGCCAGGCGTAGGGGCCGGTGGCTGGGTCCATGGGCATGTGCAGGATCACCTCGCGCCCGGCCTTGTGGGCCTGGCGGGCGAAGTCGGTGGCGTGGGGGGTGTCGGGCATGATCGCCATCGTCACCGGGCCGGGCAGCGCCAGGGTGCGGCTGTCGCGTTCGGCGCTCTGGCCCAGGTCGTCGATGATGATGCTCAGGTAGGCCTTGGCCGGCGCCGCGTGGGCGGTGCCGGCCAGGCAGAGGAGCAACGCTAGGAACAACGAACGCATGGCGGGCAGTCAGTCGCCCTTGGTGATGTTCAGGCCCTTGAGCAAGCTCAGCGCCTGGCTCAGCTGGAAGTCGTTGTCCTGTGGGCGCTCCTTGCGCTTGCTGCTGCCGCTCGGGCGGTCGGCGCCGCCGTTGCCATTGCCCAGGTGACCTTGCAGGTCGGCTTCCTTGAAGGCTTCGTTGTCGGCTTCGGCGGTGAGCTTGGCCGGGCGCACTTCGATGTCCGGGACAATGCCCTGGGCCTGGATGGAGCGGCCGTTGGGGGTGAAGTACAGCGCGGTGGTGAGCTTGAGCGCGCGGTCGTTGGCCAGTGGCAGCACGGTTTGCACCGAGCCCTTGCCGAAGCTGTCGGTACCCATCAGCACGCCGCGTTTCTGGTCTTGCAGGGCGCCGGCGACGATCTCGGACGCCGAGGCGCTGCCGCCGTTGATCAGCACCACCAATGGCACGCCTTCGCTGGCGTCGGCCGGGTCGGCGGAGTAGCGCAGCTCGGAGTTGGCGATACGGCCCTTGGTGTAGACGATCAGGCCCTTGGTCAGGAAGTGGTCGGCCACTTCCACGGCCGATTGCAGCACGCCGCCGGGGTTGTTGCGCAGGTCCAGCACCATGCCGCGCAGCTTCTTGCCGTTGTCCTTGCGCAGCTTGGCCAGGGCCTTGCCCACTTCGTCCCCGGTCTTGACCTGGAACTGGGTGATACGGATATAGCCGTAGTCGTTTTCCAGCAACTGGCTCTTCACGCTTTTCACCTGGATCACCGCGCGAGCGAGGGTCACGTCGAACGGCGTGCCGCCATCGCGTACCAGGGTCAGGGTGATTTTCTCGCCGACCTTGCCGCGCATCTTGTCCACGGCTTCGGTCATGGTCTGGCCGCGGGTGGGGGCGCCGTTGATCTTGACGATCAGGTCGCCCGCCTCGATGCCGGCGCGGGAGGCCGGGGTGTCGTCGATGGGCGAGACCACCTTGACGAAGCCGTCCTCCATGCCCACTTCGATGCCCAGCCCACCGAATTCCCCGCTGGTGCTCTCTTGCAGTTCCTGGAAGTCCTCGGGGCCGAGGTAGGCCGAGTGCGGGTCGAGGTTGCTGAGCATGCCCTTGATGGCGTTTTCCAGCAGGGTCTTGTCGTCCACCGGCTCCACGTAGGCGGCCTTGATGCGGTCCATGACCTCGGCGAAGGTGCGCAGCTCGTCCAGCGGCAGCGGCGCCTTGCTGGTCACCTCGGGGGCTGGCATGGCAGCGGGCTTGGCCGGGTCGGCGGCGATGGCCAGGGGGGCGCCTACCGCCAGTGCGATGGTCAGGGCCAGCTGGGTGAGGCGGGGCGAGTGCAGCATGTCGAACGAACTCCTGATCCTGTTGGCGCTCCGGGGAGCATCGGCGTGTTACGCCGTGAATAACTGCTAACCGCGGCACCACTGCGAAGGGTCCGACGGGCGGCCCTGCTGGCGAATGGCGAAGTACAAGCCTGCGCTTTCCTGGCCGCCACTGTCGCCGACGGTGGAAATGGCTTCGCCGGCCTTGACGATGTCGCCGGCACTCTTGAGCAGGCGCTGGTTGTGGCCGTACAGGCTCAGGTAACCATTACCATGGTCGAGAATGACCAGAAGTCCAGCACCGCGCAACCAGTCAGCGAACACCACGCGCCCGCCGTGTACGGCGCGTACCTGGGTGCCGGCGCTGGCGCTGATCATCACACCGTCCCACTTGGCCCGGGCGTCGCCGCCGCGCGCATCGCCGAAGCGTGCCAGCAATCGACCATTGACTGGCCAGGGAAGTTTTCCGCGAGCGGCAGAAAATGCGCCGCCATAGTTGGCACCGTCGCTGGAAACCAGGGGGCCGAGGGTGGTGCTGGCCTTCTTCGGCGCCTCTTCGGCAGGCTGCTCGCGGGCGGCCAGGGCTTGCTGCTGGCGGCGTTTTTCCGCTTCCTGTTGGGCCAACAAGGCTTTCTGGCGCGCTTCTTCGGCCTCGCGGGCCTGGCGGGCGAGTGTTTCCTCGATGGTCTTGAGTACCTGGGTCAGTTCGGCCTGGTCCTGCTCGCGGGCTTGCAGCTTCTGGTCGCGCTCTTTCAAGTCGCCGTTGAGCTTGGCCA
Organism: Pseudomonas sp. NPDC089554; assembly: GCF_050280645.1. Lineage (NCBI taxonomy): Bacteria > Pseudomonadati > Pseudomonadota > Gammaproteobacteria > Pseudomonadales > Pseudomonadaceae > Pseudomonas > Pseudomonas sp. NPDC089554. Next base: position 1,351 of record NZ_JBNNVR010000009.1, on the reverse strand, counting down.
GCACCTGCTGGCGCTTGCTGCGTTCGGCTTCGAGTTCCTGGCGGCGGCTGTCGAGGTTGCCGCGCTGGGCCAGCAGTTGCGCCTGCTGGCTGGCGATGTCCTGCTCGACCCCGGACAACTGGCGCAGGGTTTCGTTGAAGGCGCGCAACTGCTCCATGCGCGCCTTGCTCAGGTAGTCGTAATAGGTGAGGGTGCGGGCGAATTTCTCGGGGTTCTGCTGGTTGAGCAGCAGCTTGAGGTATTCCTCGCGGCCGTTGTTCTGGTAGGCCGAGCGGGCCTGGATGGCGATCAGGCGTTGCTGTTCAACGCGGGCGGACTGGAGTTTTTTTTTCTCGTGGTCAAGGCGCTCCAGTTCGCCCTCGGTCTTTTTTAGTTCTTGCTGCAACGCCTCCACCTGTCTCTCGAGGTTGCCGATGTCGGTCTCGGTGGTCTTGAGGTCTTTCTGCACGCCGGATTTTTCTTCCTGGAGCTTGCCCAGCATTTTCTTCAGCTCGGCGATGTCCTGGCGGGTGGCGTCCAGTTGTTGCTGGGTCTGCGCGCGCTCGTCGGCGAAGGCCGGGACGAACAGGCATGACAGGGCTAGGAGTATCAGGGCGCGGAGCATGGAATGGGCGTACCAGGGCTGGAGACCGGCCTAGTATGCCCGCGCGGGGCGGCAAAAAAAACGCCCCGCGGCAGATGCGGCGGGGCGTTTGTCTGGAAACCGGGCAGTGATCAGTCGACCAGGATCGACGTACCGGTCATTTCCTCGGGCTTTTCCAGGCCCAGCAGCTTGAGCATGGTCGGCGCCACGTCGGCCAGCACGCCGCCTTCACGCACCTTCAGGTCGCGCTCGCCAACATAGATGAAGGGCACAGGCTCGGTGGTGTGGGCGGTGTGCGCTTGGCCGGTGCATTCGTCTTCCATTTGCTCGACGTTGCCGTGGTCGGCGGTGATCAGCGCTTCGCCACCCACCTTGCCGAGGGCCTCGACAATGCGCCCGACGCAGCCATCCAGGGCTTCCACGGCCTTGACCGCGGCGTCGAACACGCCGGTGTGGCCGACCATGTCGCCGTTGGCGTAGTTGACCACGATCACATCGAAGCGCTGCTGCTCGATGGCCTCGACAATGCGGTCGGTGACTTCCGGCGCGCTCATCTCTGGCTGGAGGTCATAGGTGGCGACCTTCGGCGACGGGATCAGGATGCGCTCTTCGCCGTCGAACGGCTCCTCGCGCCCGCCCGAGAAGAAGAACGTCACGTGGGCGTACTTTTCGGTCTCGGCGATGCGCAGCTGGGTCTTGCAACTGCTTGAGGAACGCCCGCTTGGCCGGAACATCGGTGGTCAGGCGCAAGGTGCCATAGGCCAGGCC